>WAJX01000079.1 GCA_015523665.1 Ferroglobus sp. | reverse complement strand
ATCCCGATCTCCTCTAAAATGTCAGAGTATCTCCTACCCATTTCACTTTCAATCTCCTTAATTTTATAGGGAAAACCTCCTAAAAATTTAAATGTAATTTTAACTATCCTCCGAGAGGAGTTCTTTTGCGACTTCATGCATATCTTTCCTCTTATCTCCCATTATCTCTTCTTTTATCTCTTTAACATTCTTTATCAGGAGTTTTTCGTCTTTTTCCTCAACCTTCTTTTTACCCTTCCTTCTAAACAATCTCCAATTAAAACGTCTCATCCATTAATATTTGGTTTAGAAAGTTAATAATTCTTTTTCTTTTTTAAATTTTTGATTCAATTTCTTATTTTATTTTTATTATTTTATTTTTTAATTTCATCTAAACACAGCAAGTAGATCGTGTCTCTTCAAACTCATTATTTCATTTTTCAACCATTTTTTTAGCTCCCCTACATCTCCTTTCTTTGCTGAAGTTGGGATTACTTCACAACCTATCCATTCCTTAATTTTTTCTAAAACTCTGTGATCTTTGACTTTGTCAAATTTATTTGCTGCAACAACAGTTTTTATGCCAAGCTCAGTAAGAAATTGAAACATCTCAACCTCAACTGGGATGAATCCTCTCTTATCCCACCTCTCTGCAATCTCACAAAAAGATTTTGCATCTATCACCTCCACAGCTATCTCTATTCTCTTAGCATTTTCTTCTATATAGTGGACTATAAAGTCTTTCAACTTCTCATTATATGCCCTACTAACTCCTCTTATGTATCCAAAACCTGGCATGTCTGTCAGAATTAGATCTTTAAAAAAAACTTGGTTAGGTTTCAAAGTTACTCCTGGTTTCTTTCCCTTCCTAACCTTAACCCCAAAAAGAGCTGAAAAAAGAGTAGATTTCCCAACATTCGATCTACCAACAAATATTATCTCCATCTTACTTTTAAGGCCAAAGTCCATAATATGCATTTAAGATTATAGTCAAAAGTCCGATGATGAAGCCAAAGATTATAATCGTTTTAGGATTGATTTTTATCTGAGTTCTTTCCTCCTCAAAATACCTCATTATACCCGCAGATGACATCAGTGGTGGACCACTTTCTCTTTTTGGCATAATGGTTAATTCTTTTTAAAGATATATTTAAGTTTTGGACATGAGATGTGTTATAGCTGAAACAGGAGAGACTGGAAAATTGTATTTTCAAAATGGTGAAGTTGTTTTTACATCAGAAAAAGTTAAACCTGAGTATGTCATCTTTAAATCCTTTATAAACGCTCATACACACCTTGGAGATTCTATTTTAAAAGATCCTCCCAGATTGGGATTAATTGAGATGGTTGGAAAAGATGGTTTGAAGTTCAAGGTGTTAAGAAATGCTAGAGATGATGAGATAATAGATGAGATGAGGAATAGTATTGAATACGCCTATAAGAGTGGAACCAATCGTATATTCGACTTTAGAGAGGAAGGAATAAAAGGAGCTGAACTCTTAAAAAAAGCTGATAAAAGAGGAATTGTTGAAATTCTATCCCGTCCATCTAATGAGGTTGAAGCCGAGAAACTTATATCCTTAACTAATGGATTCGGCTTTAGCAGTGTTAGAGATCACGATATGGATTTTCTTGAATTTTGCAGAGATCTCGCAAAGAATAAGATATTTGCTATTCACGCTGGAGAGCTTGATAATGAAGATGTTGAACAAGCATTAGCTTTAGAGCCAGATATGCTTATCCATATGAACATGGCTGAAAAGAGATTGCTTTTGAAAGCTATGGATGAAGGAATAGATATAGTATCATGTATGAGATCCAACGCTTTTTTTAACGTATTCAATCTTGAAAATTATAGGATTCTCTCAGAGTACGAAAACTGGCTCATAGGGACAGATAATGTGATGATTTCCTCTCCCAATATGCTTGATGAGGTAAAGTTTGCATCATCGTTTATTGATGCTGAAAGAGTTTACTACGCCTCTACAAAAAATTCGACAAAATTTGTTATTGCCAGAATGGAAAAAATGAGGAGGAGTGAGAATCTTATTAGATCTGTTGTAAGGAGACTCGAAAGTTGTGATATTATAATGATTACAGAAATTCGTTTCGAATAACTTCGTATTCAAACACACTTTATCAATATCTCTTAGCCTTCTAATCCTTTTATATATTTTTTATATATATTATCTTATGTAAATACATGTAACCACCTCAAAAACGTTTAAATAATGGTTGTAATTTGATTTTGAAAAGTTATGAAAGCCAAAGATGTGATGACAACTGAAGTAATATATATAGATCTCCCAAATACTAGAGATAATGTAGTTGAATTGTTCAAAAAGCATGGTGTATCTGCTGTTCCAGTTTTAAAAAATAGGAAAGTTGTTGGTATTGTAACAAGAAAAGATATCTTAAGGAAGATTGATGAAGATCAGGTAGCATTTCTCATGACCCCTAATCCCATCACTGTTAGTCCAGAAGATGATATAGAGAGAGTTGTAAAAATTTTAACTGAAACCGATTTTAGAAGATTGCCGGTTGTTGAAGGAGGAGAGTTGAAAGGAATAATAACCGTGAGAGATATAATCGAAAAGATATCTGAAATGGAAATTGATAAACCGATAAGAGAATATATTGACAATATTTCTGTCTGTATATGGCAGGATACACCATTAAATGTAGCTGGAGAGATTATGAGATTGGCGAATGCCGAACTATGTCCAATATTGGATGATGATGCCAAAGTTGTTGGTATAATAGATGAAAAAATAGTCCTAACTGAAACCCTCATAGAGGAATTTCTTGAATCAACAACATACGCCTCCTCAAGTGATACAGATGATTCTTGGACTTGGGATGGGATAAGAGATTATTCTATAAAGTATTTTGAAGTTAGTGTTATAAAACTGCCAAAGGAGCCTGTTAAAAAGTTTATGAAATCCCCAGTATTTGTCTACCCCACTACATCAGTTTCAAAGACAGCAAAAGCAATGGTTGAAAATGATCTGGATTATTTGCCAGTTATAGATGCAAATGGAAGAGTTTCAGGATTGATTTCTGATAAAAAGCTTATAAGAGTGCTTGTTGATGAAGTTTAAAAACAAAAGGGATGTGAGGGATTTTGTATGGAAGAGGATAGAGAGAGTCGCTGAATTTCCTTTTCCAGTTAAAGGAAGAATACCAAACTTCAAAGGAGCCAAAAAAGCATGTGAAAAAATTAGAAGACTTAAAAATTATTATGACTCTGAAGTTATTTTCTGCGCCCCCGATTCTCCACTTCTCAGAGCAAGACAAATCGTACTTGAAGATGGAAAGTTATTACTTGCTCCAAAACCTCATTTTAAAGGTATCATCATGATTAAGGGAAATCCAGAAAATGCTTATTTATCCAGAATGTTAAAATACGGTGTTGAATTAAAAGCTGAAACCATAAGAGAGATCGTAAATGAAATAGGTATTTTCATTCAAGGCTGTGTTGCTATCGATATTGAAGGGAATAGAATTGGAAAAGGAACTGGTTATGGAGATAAAGAATACGAGTTTTTAAGAGAAAAGGGATTGATAACCTCAAAAACTGTTTATGCCGTGATATGTCATGATCTTCAGATATTCGATGATCTGAGCTATCTTATGGAAAGGCATGATGTTAAAAGCGACGTAATTTTAACTCCAAAAAAGATCCTCTTGACGAGAGTAGGGAGAGAACGTGATATAAGCATTCTTCCTTAACATCCTCAATTTTTTGATTCGCATCAACAAAAACTATCTCATTACTCTTCAATGAAAGGTAAATGTTCCTAACTTTCCTCAGATACTCCAATTCTTCAAAGACACTTCTTTTTCCTCTATATTTAACTCTCTCTATAGCTGTTTCTGGATTGATATCTAAGATGATTGTGAGATCAGGTTTGGGGGCTATCTCTTCATTTTTTTCGAGAATAAAATCAGGACTTATTCCCCTAGCTCCTTGATAAGCAACATTTGAGTAATAATATCTGTCCATTATAACTGTTACACACTTTTCCAAAGCTGGGAGTATATTATTTTCAACATTATATTTCCTATCAAGAATGAATAATTCAAGTTCCTCTTCTGGTTTCAATCTTACATTAGATGACTTTATCTTCCTTCCATATTCGCTCTCGCTTGGCTCTTTTAGTATAATTGTATCTATCCCAAATTCCTCAAGTTTTTCTTTCAAAAATTTTGCTATGGTTGTTTTACCAGCACCATCAATACCTTCAATGGCTATCAGATAACCCACGAAAATAGAGTGAAAAGTTGATATAAAAAATTAATTTATTAATAATTAATTTATAATTTTTAAATAATGATAAATGATTAATTTAATATATAATATTTTATAATTAAATTTTTTAATTTTATTTTTTAATTAATTAAATAAAAATTAAAATAGAATAGCAAACTAAACAAAATTGATCAGCTAAATCTAAAGATAGATCTAAAGAATAGAGAAATAGTAAGAATAAAGTTGGTGAAGGTTATTGGCCGAATCTAAAAAGGATTGGATGGTGAGCAAGATGAATAGAGATGAGATTAAAGAAGCGATCATGATCGGAAAGAAGTTGGCCAAATATAAATTAATAGATGGGGCTAGTGGTAATATAAGTTTTAGGTTCGGCAATAAGATAACGATTACAAAAAGAGGAGTGATGTTAGATGAGCTTAATGAAAACTCATTCATAGATGTTGAGATTGGAAAGAAAGATTATACAGCATCTTCAGATTTGTATGTCCACAATAAGATCTACGAACTAACGGATTTCACAGCAGTCATTCATTGTCATGGTATTTACAATGTAACTCTATCTTTACTTTATGATGAGATTAGACCGATTGATTTAGAGGGTAGAATGTTCATAGGAAATGTTAAAGTTGTTGAAGGAAAATTTGGAGATGAAAAGTTAGCTAAGAGAATAGCAAAAGAAATAGCAGAAAAAGGAGTCTGCCTTGTTAGAGGTCATGGGATATATTCAGCTGGAAGCTCATTAACTGACGCTTTCAAAACAGCCAGTTATCTCGAGCATTCGTGTGAGATTTTATATAGATTTGAGATTCTTAGAAAGATTGCTTCTCTAAACTTTTCCCCTCTTTGTAGGATTTAAAGCATAAATAAACTCCAAAAAGAGTAATTAACGCAAAAATCCAGTTAATAAATATAAAAAATAATAATAGTGAAATTGAAATGAGCAGAATTCCTATAAGAAATTCTGCAACTATTTTGGCGTAAATTACCATGTTATCCAGCTTGTGGAGAGAGCATACCTTGGATTTTTCTTTGCATTTCTGTAAGTCTCTCTCTCAATTTTTCTTCTTGTCTTTCTAATGTTTTTACCCTTACTTCGTATGTCTCTTTTTTCTCTGTCAATTCTTTAACAACTTCACTCTTATCAGATTTAACAAGGATATTGCCAACAGCTTTATACACTTCCTCACTTTTCGATTTTTCAAGCTCTTTAAGTGCATCGTCTGTTTCCCTTATCAGAGCTTCAATTTGCACTTTTTGAGATATTACAGCTTGAAGTTGTTGTTGTATTTGTTGAAGTTGTGATAGCATGTTTTGAACCTGAGGAGGCAATTCTCCCATTTATACCACCTCTTCTATATCTAAACAGACTTTAACTTGTCTCAAGTATGTATTTAACGCAGCTCTTAATGATGTTAGATCATCTGTTTTGATTTTAAGCAAAAGTTTTCTATTAGATAAATAAACTTTTGCCTTCACTCTTCTCTCATCTGGTTTATCTATTAGACACCTAAAGATTCTCTCGACAAAATCACAATCAACCTCTATCTCCGCCTCCATATTTTACACCAACTATTTTTATCTTCAAAACTCTCTTACCTTTATATATGAATTCAAGTTGATTTTCTTTCACTTTAATTATCTTCTTATCCCTAATCTTTCTTATGAATTTTTTCGCAGGCTTTATAGGTGGCATCACTTCAAATAAAAGTGGATCAAAAGGTGGTTTCCCCAAAAAAAAGACAATTTCATCACCCATTTTTTCCCTTTTAATCTCACCAACGTTTATTCTTAATGAAAGTATCTCCTTTCCATCTTTTCCATATAGCTTAAGAATGGCGGGATTTCCCTTTATTTCATTGATTACCGCAAGTTTTTCATTATCTGATAGTTCATCAAAAAGTGATTCAAAGCTTCTCTTACCTCTTTGAATATATTTCCAATTCATAAATTTTGAAAGAACTCTTGCAAAACTTCTACTTCTTCTACTGGGATCCCTAGATGTTGTGAGTATCATTCCATTAATATCCTCCCACGGATTTATATACTCTGAACATTATTCTTATTTAAATATATGATTAAATATTTTTAGATTTATATACAAAAACTGGAATTTTAGCTCTTCTAACTATATTATCTGTGGTTCCTCCTATACCTAAGATCATACTCTCCCCCTTCCCAGCAAGAGTTATTAGAGTTACTTCCTTCTCTTCAGCAACTTTCAATATCTCCTTGTATGGGACTCCTCCTTCAATTAAAATCTCCACCTTAGCATTCCTCTCCAACTCAGCCTTTAAATCTTCTAACTCTTTAATTTTGTCCTCACTAAGCTCTTCTCCCTTTTCAACCACATGGACAATTATCACTTCTTTTTTTGAAAAAAACTTTACATAATCTTTAAGTTTCTTTGAATCCTCCGAGAAGTCATAGGCATAGAGCACTCTATCAAAGATCCTATCAAATAAAGTCTCATCGACTATTTTGAATTTAACGACAAAAACAGGAATTGGTGATCTCCTAACAATTCCCTCTGAAACGCTCCCTAACAGAATTTCACTCACTATCCCTTTCCCATGTGATCCTAGAATTATGACATCAAAATTTTCCTTTGCATACTCAATTACCCTTAACACTGGATCTCCCTCAACAATTGGAGCTATATTAACTCTAAATCCCTGATTTTCTATTATTGATGCAACTCTTTTCAAATTCTCTTTTACATCTTTCTCATAATCTGAAAGAATGGTCGGCAAATCTATACCAGCAGATGGTGGAATCAGTTTATTTAAATCTATAACATGCATAATTGTAACTTCTTTAATACCCATTCTCCTCAAATCGTGTATATGTTCGGCAATCTTTTCAGAGGGTTTTGAAAAATCTGTTGGGAATAAAGCTCTTTCAAGCATTACAACACCTCACATTCAAGTGTAATATGCGTAAAGTTTAAAAACATTGTTGATGAAAGAGTTTTGCCGTTTGGCTCTTCTGAAGAAACAAAAAGAAGTGAATAACATGATGCAGGATAAGGTGTATAAAGGTACAACAACCGTAGGCTTAGTTTGTAAAGATGGAGTTGTATTAGCTACTGAAAGAAGGGCAACAATGGGACATTTTATAGCCAGTAGAAAAGCCAGAAAAATATATAGAATAGCTGATAGAGTAGCTTTAACAACAGCAGGAACTGTAGGAGATGCACAATTTCTCTCTAGGCTTATAAAGGTTGAGATGAGTCTATATGAAATTAGGAAAGAGGAAAAACCAACAGTAAAAGCGATTGCAACTATGGTCTCAAATATACTCAACTCAACCAGATACTTCCCATATTTGGTGCAATTTATAGTGGGTGGAGTTGATAAAACTGGAGCGAAGATCTTCTCAATAGACCCTATTGGTGGAGCTATTGAGGAGACGGACATAGTTGCGACTGGATCTGGATCTCCAATGGCATATGGTGTTCTTGAAGATGCTTACAGAGATGGGATGAAAATAGATGATTGTGTAGAGTTAGCTATAAGAGCAGTTACATCCGCTATGAGAAGAGATTCAGCTTCTGGAGATGGAATTGATGTAGTTAAGATAACCAAAGATGAGTATTATGAACTTAAACCAGATGAAATAGAGGTGATACTTAAGAAAAATAGGAGATAACACTCTTTTAAAGGACTGGGAGTATGTCCAGTAAGAAATACATAGCAGAATTAAAGGATAGAATACGGAATGTTCTGCCTAAATCGGTAAAAGTTAAGAATGTTGAATTCGAAGGGCCTCAACTTGTGATTTATATTGAAAATCCACAAGAGCTTGCAGAAAGCGGAGATGTTATAAGGAAGTTAGCTAAAGATTTAAGGAAAAGAATAGTCATACGCCCAGATCCAAAGAGTCTTAAACCTCCAGAAGTTGCCAAAGAGACGATATTAAAAATAGTCCCACAAGAAGCTCAGATAACAAACTTCTTTTTTGATGAAGAAAACGGAGAGGTGATAATTGAGGCTGAAAAACCCGGAATAGTTATAGGAAAACAAGGAAAAACGCTCAGAGACATAATGAAGGCTGTAGGCTGGAGTCCAAAAGTAATGAGATCGCCACCAATAAAATCCAAAATTATAGAGAATGTCAGGAACTTCCTATTGAGTTTTAAAGAAGAAAGAAAAGAGATCCTAAAGAAGATTGGTGAGAGGATCCATAGAGGTGGAATATATGAAGATAAATGGGTCAGAGTGACTTTCCTTGGAGGTTCAAGAGAGGTTGGGAGGAGTTGTTATTTATTACAAACTCCAGAGAGTAAAATATTGATCGATTGCGGTGTTAATGTTAGCAATATCCAGCAATCTCCATATTTATATGTCCCAGAAATACAACCACTCGATAGCATAGATGCTGTTGTTATAACTCATGCACATCTGGATCACTGTGGCTTTGTTCCTCTACTTTACAAATACGGATACAAAGGACCAATTTACCTAACTCCTCCTACAAGAGATCTAATGGTGCTTTTACAACTCGATTTTATCGATGTTGCTGCAAGAGAGGGTAGTGCTATCCCATATGAATCCCAGCATATAAGAGAAGCTCTAAAACATACGATAACGTTAGATTATGGTGTAGTAACCGATATATCTCCAGATGTTAGATTAACCTTTCACAATGCGGGGCATATACTCGGTTCAGCCATAGCGCATTTTCACATAGGTGAGGGGTTGTACAATATAGCCTTCACCGGAGATTTCAAATTTGAAAGAACTAGACTTTTTGATAAAGCGGAAACTAATTTTCCAAGATTAGAAGGTTTAATAATAGAAGCAACTTACGGTGGTAGCGAGGATTTTCAACCGGGGAGAAAGGAAGCTGAAGAGAGGTTGATAGAGATAATAAAGAGGACTATAGAAAGGGGTGGAAAGGTTTTAATTCCCACTTTTGCTGTAGGAAGAAGTCAGGAGGTGATGGTAGTTCTTGAAGAGAATATAAGAGAAAAGAGGTTAGAAGAGATCCCGGTTTATATAGATGGTATGATCTATGAAGCGACAGCACTTCACACAGCTTATCCTGAATATTTAAACTCTCACCTCAGAGATCTGATATTCTATCATGGAGTAAACCCCTTTATCTCAGATAATTTTGTTAGAGTTGACTCTCCATCAAAGAGGCAAGAAGTCATGGATGATCCATCTCCAGCTGTAATACTCGCAACTTCTGGGATGTTAAATGGAGGACCAGTAATGGAATACTTTAGAGCATTAGCCCCAGATGAGAAGAATACGATCGTTTTTGTTGGGTATCAGGCTGAAGGTACGTTGGGCAGGAGAATACAGAAGGGTTGGAAAGAGATTCCATTTCCAACCGATGGAAGAAGAGAGGTTTTAAATGTAAGTATGGAAGTCGAAACTGTTGACGGTTTTTCAGGACATTCCGATAGAAAACAACTCATGAATTACATCAGAGCTTTAAATTCAAAGCCTGAAAAGGTTTTGACTGTCCATGGAGATGAAGGAAAATGTATAGAACTTGCCTCCAGTATTTACAAAACTTTTAGAATTGAAACCAGAGCACCACAAAACCTCGAAACTGTTAGATTTCTATAATGTTAGAGGAAAAAGGTTTATGTATTTATGATAATTAGCTTTGTTGGAACATCAGATAGTGGGAAAACGACACTTCTCACATCTCTAATTCCGAAACTCATTAAAAAGGGGTTGAGAGTTGCAGTTGTAAAACATCATGCTCATGGTGATTTTGAAATAGATAAAGAAGGGAAAGATTCATGGAAGTTGTATAGAGCAGGGGCGGATGTTTTAATTTCTTCTCCAGTTAAGATGGCTTTTATAAAGAGAAATGATAGAGATGATCTGGATTATGTTTATGAAAGGTATCTAAAAAATGATTACGATCTCGTCTTAACTGAAGGATTTAGCAGAGCTGGAAAAGATAGAATTGTTGTTGTAAAAAAAGCTGAAGATGTTGAAAAATTTGTTCATGGAAAAGTTCTTGCAGTTGTATGTGATGAAGATGTTGAAGGATATAAACATTTTAGAAGAGATGAGGTTGATAAGATTGCTGAATTCATATTTTCACTTGTAAAAGGGAATGCTGACTGGTGGTAAAATGAGAGTTGGCATTTTAAGGCCAGAAAATTATGCTAAAGAGACGATAAAGAAGTTTGAAGAGCACGGCATTTCTGTTATTTACGCTCCCTTTATAAGGATAGTTGAAAAAGATGTGAAAAATGTTAGAGATGCGGAATATACAATAATCACAAGTAGAACGTCAGCAGAGATTGCTTTAAGAAAGGGGTTGATAAGGGGAGAGGTAATTTCTATTGGAAAAAAGACATCTGAATTTCTGATGAAGTTTGGTGTAAATTCTTACTTTCCTTCGAAATACGACTCCAAAACCCTTTATAAGGAGTATAAGGATTTGTTCTTAAATAAGAGAGTGAACATTCTAAGGAGTGATAAAGGTGACCCAATACTTTTAAAGCTATCCAAAATATGTGATCTAAAGGAGTATAAGCTTTATGAAGTGAGACCATATCATGGAGACAAGCAAAGGGAGATGATAAGAGAAGTCTCTTCATTAAACTTGGATGCTTTAATATTTTCAAGTAGGATGATAGTTAATAGCTTTTTTGACCTTGCAAAGGATATGGACGTGCTTAATAAGGTTGTCAGAGCTTTGAAGAGTATGAGAATTATAGCTATAGGACCTCCAACGAGATTGGAGCTTAGGAAATACGGAATAGATGCCGAAATTCCAAATGAGTATAATTTTAATGGTATATTAAAATTATTAATAAAAAATTGTTAATAGCAGAAAAAAGGTATTGGGAATCTTTAAAGTTCTTATAGCGAGTTGTTTTATGAGATCTAAAGTTTACTCATTTAAGTAAATTAAATATCATGTATTATCATTTTATTATTTTTATATTGTTTATGTTTTATCACTAATTGTTAGCATTGCCGTTAAACAAAGCTTAAATATCAGTAAGCAAATCTGATTGGCATGGCAAGAAAACCAGCGAGAATGTGGAGAAAACTTGAAAGACCCTATACTAGGAAAGAGTATATCGCAGGAGTCCCCGGGACTAGATTAAGACAATTTGAAATGGGAAACAAGAATGCAGAATTTCCAATTATGCTCACACTCGTTGCAAAAGATGCAGTCCAGATTAGAGATGTGGCTTTAGAAGCTGCTCGTATCGCTGCAAATAAGTATATAGCCAGAAAAGTAGGATCAAGCAATTACTTTTTGAAAGTTAGGATATATCCACATCATATAATAAGAGAGCATAAGATGGCTGTAGGAGCTGGAGCTGATAGAATATCACAAGGAATGAGGATGGCATTTGGAAAACCCGTTGGATTAGCAGCAAGAGTGTTTCCGGGCACGAAAATAATGAGTGTCTGGACGAAAGCTGAAAACTTTGAAGTTGCAAAAGAAGCATTAAAAAGAGCTGGACAAAAGCTTCCAACCACAACAAAAATAGTGGTTGAGAAAGGAGCAGAATTTCTTAAAGGGAAGATTTAACATTTAAACTTTCACACTTTCATAAATTCTTTCAATCTCTTTTCCTTCAATAAATGGAATGTTGTTTTCATCAGCATATTTAATTGCCTCTTCTTTCGACAAAGCCTTTCCTGTTTTTCCATCAAGCATTTCACAAATAGCAATAGCTGGAGTTATTCCTGCAAGTTTAGCAAGAGCAATACTTAATTCGGTTTGTCCTCTTCTCTCCCGAAGGAGATTTCTTGAAGCTTTAAGAATTGCTACATGTCCGGGACTTCTAAACTCCTTACCAAACTCTACATCTTCTCCCTTTAATACTCTTTCAACAACCTCACCTATTTTCCTTATTGTATAACTCCTATCTCTATCGGTTATCCCTGTAAAGGTGTCTCTATGATTTACCCACAAGCTAAACGATGACCTACTATCATATTTTATATCATACTTTGTAAATAGCTCAAGTTCTTTTAAATGCCTGCTGGCATACCAAATTATTTCATGCATGAAAGGTAAGCCCAATTTCTCACAAGCCTCCCAACTCACTGCAACACATATCAATCCTCCTCCATCTTCTCTCATCATGGCAACATCCTTGTAACTAACATTTAACGCTGGAATAGCAATATCTGTTTCACCTTCTCTATCTTCATAATCATATATCAATACGGGTTTTCCTTTTTTGAATGCTTTTATTGCCTCAATTTCAACTTCAATCACAACATCACCTCTATCTCCACCTCATCACCATCTTCAAGCTTTAACACATCTCTCAGTTTAACTGGAGCTATCACTTCTACAATGCTTTTATCATAATGAGTTCTTTGAGGGATTATAATAGCTCCCTCAATTCCGTTTATTCTACATTTAAAAGCCTTTACATCCCCAAATGTCCTTGTTTCGGTTACAAAACCTGATATTCTGATTCCCTCTTCTTCTTCCAGTCTCCTTCTAATAATACCCTGTTCTTTAGAGAGTTTTACATTAAGAGTGCCATGGAACGGTATAAAGCCAAGAAGTTTAATAAATTGTCTCTTATACTGTGGTAGAGAAACATAATACCTTCCCTCCCCAATACCACTTATAACTCTTCCTTTTAAAATTAAATGCCTCTCCTCTCCATCAAATATCTTTTTATACTCCAAATATTCCCTATAAAGTAATTTTTTACCCTCTTCAGTAATGATAATATACTGCCCATCTTTTGTAATAATCCTCTCAATAAATCCGGCATCTTCTAACTCTTTAAGTTTCCTTGCAGCAGTTTGCAAGCTTTGCTCAATTTTTTCAGCGAATTCTTTTGAGCTGACTTTTATCATCTTCTTCATCGCATTCATTAACGCAAGTTGTTTTAATGCTTGGATCACATCTCAAAATTGAGATGCTTCTCATATAAATGTTGTGTTAAATGTTGTTAAATGCATACTCTATCTTAACATACAAATTATTTATTAAATTAATTTATATTAATTATATTTTTAATTATTTTAAGTTTTTATAAATTAAAATAAATATATATTATATATTATTATATAAATATTATTCACTTATTCGCTAACTTTTAAACTTTAATTCTTCTTATCAATTCTTCTCATCAAAATATCTCAATACCAATATTATTATATATTAGTATAATTATATATTTCAATATATTTTAATCACGTGCTCAACTATATGTAAGTAAGTTATGATCGGTGGCATTTGATCAATAAGAAGTGTATAACTTGAGAGTTGCTTATTAAATCCCTGTGCCCGGAATTCTTCTAATGTTATATCTGGAGAAGTTTGTTCTGCAAGCACAGCAAAGTAATGTTCTATCACCCTGTATAAAGTCTCATTATCTCCCCTTGAGAAATCCCCGGCATCATACTTCGTATGATCATTTCCCCAAGTCCAACTTTTACTTGCAAAGTTGCTGTTAGGCCAATTAAAAGGTGGGACATCCGCTCCTACAGGTTCATATACCATGATGAGAGATTTATTCAAAAAATCCATTGTATATCTGCCATCCGGATTCCATTTCAATCTACCTTCAGTAACCCAACTTTCATATTTTGTCTCATTACCATAGAGTATTCTTAAAATAAACTCATCGTTACCTCCTCCACTTCTTTTCTTTAAATCTATTATCAATGCTGGATCAGTATCCGATCCGAAAACAAGCTCATAGTTTGGATGTAAGCCAGCAAACGTTATAGTAAATTCCAGTATTGGTGTTTCATTTGTATAATTCAATCTCGTTATCTTTATTGGCATCTCATAAGCCCTTGAAATTGGAGCAGATTTGACTGCAAGAATGAATGTTACTGTTTTGTTCTTTTCATCAATATTTCTAACTCTAGCATCACTTCTCTCCTCAAAATACTTCTTCCAGCCATCCCAAAAATCACTCTTTATCTTAACGAGAATATAGTTGCACTTTAACGGATTTATGAATTTTTTATCTCTAGTTTCATTTGGATATATTATATGAAATCCTCCCCTTTTAACATTAAGAGTGACCATACCATTTCCAGAGACAGAGAAATTTGATCCTATCTTGATTATTGGATAAGTCAAAGTATCTATTCTGTAATGAAATTCTGGTGGAGAGAGCATTATTGTAGTGTTATCTCTTTTTTCCCAAACACCCCCTCCTTCATAACCGATTATAACATCCCCGATACGAAATACAGCTCTTCCTATCGATGAGTTGTATATCTCCTTCTCTCCCTCATTAAATACTCCAATTATTTGGAATCTATTTCCTCCACTTTCAAAGGTTAGCGTTCCTCCTAATAAATTGAAGTTTATATCTTGAGATGGTGACTCGCCCAACGATGATTTACTTGAAACGTAATCAAGCAAAGTCATCTGAATTTCAGCTATCTTAATTCTAGATTCTTCTATTCGATCTGATATGTAAGGATATGATACAGTGAACACTACGGTTGCACTTAGGGTTATAATAGCAAACATCAATAACCAACCAGTAATTTCTGAGACTCCTTTCATCTTCAATTCTCTCACCTTCTCACCCTGAAAACTCTACCCCAACAATAGAACTTTTTAAGTATACTTCCTCATTAACTTCTAAGTGATCGGGATATCTTGTATAGTTAAACCCTCTATCCTTTAATATTCTCTCCCAAACATCAATGTTTTCAGAGTAGATTTTGAAAGACTCTGTTTTTATAACTCCTCCACCCAAATTAACAATTCTGATCCTTAAAGTTACCTCACCTCCTACACTCATACTTCCTTGCATTTTTATCTGAATTAGAGGGAATATCGAAGTTTTGTTTAAGGATATTGCATTCGGATACTGATCTATTACAAAATCATCTCCATAGTATGTAAAGAGTGCTCCATTTTCAAGAATTATTTTCATATTTCCGCTCTCATAAACTATGCTCCCAAGATAATACTTCTCCCCTCCTATGATGATGTAACTTTTATTCTCATAACTTAATGACCCTTCAAATACTCTTATTTCCGTCTCTCTAGATGGAAAATTTCTATAAACTACTTTATCAAAATTCGATTTCAGTAAGATTATAGATGCTCTCATTTCACTCTCGTGATTGCTTGTTATTATCGACTCAGTCATCATTCTCGAGCTTGTGAGAATGCTTCCCACCGCTATTGCTATAACCGTCAATATTATTATCAGCCCAACCTCTGTTGATACTCCCTTATTCAAGATTGGTCACCCTTATCTTTCCGTCATCCGGAGAGTATACTATATAGGCATTAAAACTCGTCGCAGAACTATTAGCCACTGGAATTTTGTTGCTCAGAGGTATTGTAACTTTATATTTGCCTTTAAGAATTAACTCCCCGGGTTTTAATATGATCATATATGTCCTTCCCGCCACTCTTTCTGGTATTTCCAGCCTTTTCTTTATATTCAGATCTCCGGGGAAGATCGTTAAATGATAGACTGAATATATATCTCTCACTATCTTAGCTCCCACGTTTTGAAGAGTTGATTCAGCACTCTGTTCCTCTGCACTCCTAAAAATGGAATGATAGCTCAGGAGTATAAGGCTAACTAACAATGATAAAGCAGAAATTAGAAACAACATCTCAACCGTTTCAGAAACACCTCTATTTCTTGTATTTGAATTTTTTATCAAAGTATTGTATCTTTCCATCTTTTTCCACCGTTATTTTTACGTAATACTCTTTATTATTTTTAAATTTCCACTTATCTGGCTCTAAATCACTACCATTATCTGATCCCTTCTCTATTATTAAAACAGCATTTTCATCTTCTTTTTTTATTCTAAATTCAAATTTACCATCACTCGCTGTAAAACCCAATATTCCTGAATAGAGTAAACTTCCATCTTTTTTCGTAATATTGGCTATTATGTTCGCTGAATCCAATGGAATTTTATTCCCGTTTTCTTCATACCAAACTTCAAATCTAACTCTAACAAAATCTTTATGAGTTTCTACCTCTATCTTTCCCTCCCAATCTGCCCCACTTCCTGGGTTTGAAACGGCATTTTGAATGTTCACATATATGTAAGTGCTTGCACTTCTACTACCATTAACAGCATAGGCTTTAAGCAAGTGATAACCATCTTCATAGTGGGTTGTATCTAAGCTTAGCTCCCAATATCCGTTTGATGAATTATAATGCATATCACCCACAAAGTTATCATCAAGGTATAGTGAAACGTTCTGAGCGTTAGATGAAACTAATACATTAACCTTCCCACTCAGAACGTAGCCGTTAAACGGATAAATAAAACTGACGTCAAGATTTCCTATTTTGTATTGGTTTGGTAATTCAAAGCTATAATTTTCCAAAGTCTTATTTATTACAATATTAAGATTTTTTGTGAATTCTGATTTTCCATCGTTATATTTGATGTTAATATAAGCTTTGAGAGTGTATTGAGGTTGGAGCTTAGCTGCTCTTGCGAGCATAAATGCATTGAATACTAACGTTAGCCTAGCTGGAGTTGGGACACCAGAGTCGTCTATATTTTGCTTATGTCCTCCCATATAAACTAAATGTCCTCTCTCAAAGGGCGCGTATGCCATCACTATCGCATCTCCAACTACAGTTTCTATCAATGAGATTGCATAGGGATTATGAGATGATTTAAAGTAAAAAGATGGAGTATGTCCACCTCTTGGATTTACTCTACCATCAACTGTATAAACTTGAGTAACAAATAAAGTTGCATTGTTTGTAAAGATAGTATCTAAAATCTCTCCTTCATAGTTTTTACCATATTTATTTGGATCATTTTCAACTCCTATAAATCCATACCATGGATGTCTGTTGCCATCCGCTTTCTCTATCGTTGAATCAACAGTCTCTATACCATAACATTCAACATGATAAACTCCTCCCTCTTCAACCCACCTCAATATTTTCCATGCAGCTGTATCAGTTAAATTTTTTGAAGGATCATAAGCCTCACTTATATCTGTATGAGGTGTGAAGAGAATATCAACATCATTTAAAGCGTCTTGTTCAATTTCAGTTGTGTTTAAAGATAAAAATTCGTTATCTGTTAGGCCAGCTTCTTTAAAATATTCTATGACTATATCTATATTATTACTATCCTCAGGATAAACCGCAAGCCTAGGAGCTCCAAGTATGTATGCTGTCCAATTATATTCAAAATCATTTTTTAGCTCATAAAGATCAACGCTCAGATTTTTTGCCTCATCAATAAGCATTTGTCTCTTACTACTATCCAAATCCGATGAATCTATTATGAATGGTCCACCTTTAAGAGTTATAGTTTTGACATCTCCACTAACTTCCGTTTGATTTTTACCATCAACTATCTTTTTAGCCTTAACTGAAATCGCATAGGGAATTCCTA
The DNA here is from genome assembly GCA_015523665.1 of Ferroglobus sp. GTDB lineage: Archaea > Halobacteriota > Archaeoglobi > Archaeoglobales > Archaeoglobaceae > WAJX01. Next base: position 3,831 of record WAJX01000079.1, on the reverse strand, counting down.
ATGGATCGTTAATATTATCCCTAGCTGGGCCTCTTGGGTCTTCCAGTAATCTGTAAACTGGGATTGTATAATCATCAAGCTTAGTTGCATTTTCATTCCTATCATTTAAAGTTCTATAGATCAAACCAAAGATCCTTGCAGAAAGTTTATCATTACTGCTATCACTATCTTTCAAAAACCATTGATTGTCGTCAACTGGAATTATAATAGAGCCTTTTGAAAACTCGTGTTTAACTATACGCACTATACTACCTTTTTGAGAGACGTTATATGTTTTAATTATCTTAGAAGCTGTAACATTTATCTCAGTCTCAACAGCAATCCCGTGACTTGCATATAACCTTTCGATTAGCTGTGAGAGATTGCTCATATGTGCGAGCATAACTTTAGTAGCGTTCTCCTCATCTAATCCTTTACTTTCAACATAGTTTAATATTTCCAAAGCATTCTCCTCATAGATTGATGCTATATCTCCAATCTTAACGTTCTCTTGCACATCTTCAATACCGGGATAATTTAGGCTGAGAAGGATGTTATTAGCTAAAACAACTATTAAAGCTAAGCCTATAGCCATTATAAATGTTGCAAGTATTATAATCTGAGCTTTCACATCCTCCATATCGTTAATCTCACCTCCACAACATTATATAGATTCGAGACATCTCCATCGATATCAAAAGTGAATACTTTTATCCCCTGATTGGTTGGATCTGTATCGTAAAGTGTTATTATTTTAGAAACAGTAACAGCATTATCGGATGGATAACCATTCCATACGAAGTAAACGGTCTTAAACGACATCGTAACTGGCTCGAAGTAGCCTATCTCTATATTATATGCTATTCCCTCCTTTTCAAACGTTTCAGATATTATGTTTTTAAGTCTAGATGAATAAGGATAATCGTATATCCCTCCATACATCGTCTCCCCATTCCAGAAGAGTAAAGCCTCTTTCATTGGAGAATAATCCTCTGCCGGACTTTTATAGCATATAACATTCAAAACGTCAACTCCGTAACTTTCCAATGCATTCTCAACTTGAACATTCGCTGCAGAAGATGTAAGTGGTGTGAGAGGAATTGCTAAAACTATCAAGATGATGACAAGTGTTAAAACTATGAGGGCCATCACAGCCTCAAATGTAAAAGTTTGAGCTTTTACTTCGTTCTTCACCATACAAACACCTCCAAGATGAATCTTTCTGCAGTTTGAGTTGTGGAAATTACTCTTTTTACATAACCAACATCGACAAACTCAGGAACTTTATTACCAAAAGATTGAACAACATTACCGCTCATATCTCTTATCGTTATATTAACATGATATCTCCAATTCGTAAGCTCATTTAGTTCTGTAGAGTTTAGATAACTAAGCATTCTAGTTAAATTTACAACATTAAGACTTTTAACACCTCTTTCTGATGAGAAGTTTATTATAAGAAAGTCAGATATAGATTGAGCCATATATTGTGTATCCAATCTCTCCTTACTTATTGGAGTTATGATATTGGTTGAAAGATATAAAACCAAATACACAACTCCAACAAATATTACTATTCCAGTTATGTAATCTATACCCACCTGTCCCTCTTGTCCACAACTCTTATAACGATTTACAATCTCACATTCATTTCTCTTCTTATCCATTATTATTGTTATCATCTTAAGTTTAATAACTATTTCTGTAAATTTAATATGATGAGAGTAAAAATAAGAATCCAACCCTTAGGAGAAGTTGATGAGGATTTGCTTAACTTATTAGAGAATGAGCTCTCAAAGAGATTTGGTGATGTGATAATTCTGAAACCTATCGAAATGCCTATAAGATGCTACAATCCTATTAGAGCGCAATATAACTCAACTTGCATTCTTAAAAAACTCAATGCCAAACGGATAACTTTAGGTGTGAGTGAAGAAGATATCTATGCCAATGGTCTCAATTTCGTTTTTGGTGAGGCTGAGGTTAATGGAAGTAGAGCGATAGTTTCAACTTATAGACTTAGGTTTAATGCTGATGAGGAGCTATTAAAAAAGAGACTGATTAAAGAAGCTATCCATGAAATAGGCCACGTTCTAGGCTTAGGACATTGTAGTAATAGAAGATGTGTTATGTGTTTCTCAAACTCTATTTTTGATGTTGATGAGAAGAGTGATGAATTCTGCGAGATGTGCTCAAGTTATATGGAGAATCTGAGTTTTTGAGTTTAAAAATACTTAAAACAACTTAAGCGTTTAAACATTCCCAAGTTTTCACAAATTAATAAATTTTCTCCATGCTAAAAGAGATTAAAAGTGGATGCTTTAGCGGTATAGAAATGCCATGTATATAAATGAAAAGTGAAATTATCAGTGAGATCGTCTGATATAAAGAGGTAAAAAGAAAAAATAGAGAAAAATTCAAAGTAAGTTAAAACTCTTGAGTTGAAGATAATAAAAAACATATTAATAAGAAAGGTAAAAAAATAAGAGAATCAAAATTGAATTTAGTGTCAAGATTTAAAAATCAATCTCAAATTAGAATTAAATTAAAATTTAAGAATAAAAAAGAATAAAATAATAATTATAAATCGGAGTGGGAAAAAATGATAAACGTTGGGATAATAGGTGGAACCGGATATACCGGTGGAGAACTTTTGAGATTATTAGCAACTCATCCTAAAACTGAAGTTAAGGTGGTGACTTCAAGAAGAGAAGAGGGAAAAGAAGTATATAAGGTACATCCACATCTTAAAAAATTTTATGATTTATATTTTATAAAACCAGAGCTTAAATATTTTGATGATTGTGATGTTGTTTTCGTTGCAACACCTCATGGAGAATCTATGAATTACGTACCTGAATTAATTGAAATGGGGATAAAAGTTGTAGATCTCTCCGCAGATTATAGATTGGAAAAAGAGATTTATGAAAAGGTATACGGCAAGAAGCATAAACACTATATCAAAGCTGTATATGGACTAACAGAAATTCACAGAGAAGAGATAGGTAATGCAAATCTCATAGCCAACCCCGGATGTTATCCTACTGGAGCGATCCTTGCTGTAGCCCCTTTAGCTGAAAAAGAATTAATTGAAAGAGTTGTTTTTGATGCGAAGAGTGGAATAAGTGGTGCTGGAGCTGAACCAACTGCTTTTACACATTATCCAAACGTTCATGAGGCGATAATCCCATATAAAGTTACAGAGCATAGACATTATTATGAGATGTTACAAGAATTAAAAGCGTTTCAAGAGGATATAAAGATTTCATTCACACCTCAAGTTTTTCCAGCTTCCAGAGGAATTTTAACGACTTCCCATGTTTTTCTAAGAGGGGAGTTAACAAAAAGTGAGTTGATCGATATCTATCAAAATTTCTACAACAATTGCTATTTTATAAGATTGCAAGAAGATGTAAAGTTGAGTTACGTAAGGGGTAGTAACTTTTGCGATATTGCGATCTTTATTTCAGAGGATAGATTAGAGGATAGAGCGGTAATAATCTCAGCAATAGATAATCTGATAAAGGGAGCAAGTGGACAAGCTATTCAGAATATGAACGTGATGTTTGGATTAAAGGAAGAGACAGGTTTAAACTTTCCACCTATCTTTCCTTAATTTATATTTAAATCAACTTTTACTTACTTTCTTATTTTATTTCTTATTTTTATTTTTTATTTAGTTTAGTTTTTGTTTTATTACATCGTAATATTATTTTCATTTTCATTTCATTATTATTCAGCTATTAAACTTTTAGAGTGAATAGTGAATATATTTATAAACTCTATTTATTTACTTTATTTATCTACTTTATTTAATCAAGCTTAATCAAACTTTTCATTTGACAATAACAC
>WAJX01000078.1 GCA_015523665.1 Ferroglobus sp. | reverse complement strand
GCTTAAGGTTGATTATTAATATGGTGTTAGTTGGATGTGTAGCAACTAACAGAAATTATATTAGAATCAGATATTGAAAACTGAAACTATAAAAATTAAAAATTAAAGTTATGCAAAATTATAAAATTAAATTATTAATATTGTTTGTCTCTGCATTTTTATAAGGGAAAAGATTTTAAACAACTCCTTACTCCAGTTATTTCACGAGAAAATTTATGTTGATAAAAGGCTAACATACAAATGGGCTCGTAGCTCAGCCAGGTAGAGCGACGGGCTTTTAACCCGTCGGTCGCGGGTTCAAATCCCGTCGAGCCCGTAATCTTTCAAATAATAGGAGGATAAAATAATGAAATTTAGAATGCAAGATCACATACTCGTACCAAAACATGAATTGCTTAAAAAAAAGGAAGCTGAAGAAATTTTAAATGTACTTGGTATTGCTAAGGAGGATTTACCCAAAATTAAAGCTGAAGATCCTATAGCTAAAGAAATTGGAGCTAAACCTGGAGATATTGTTAGAATAATTAGAGACAGTCCCACAGCTGGGAAGAGTATAGTTTATAGGCTTGTGATATGAAATCTAAAAAGGATTTGCTTGAGAATATGGAAATATTCTGTTTAGAGGTGATTATTTGTGTTAGATAGAAGAGTTTTAGCGAGGGCTTATTTTACTCATGAGAGATTAGTAAAACATCAGATAGATTCATACAATCGTTTTATTGAGGAAGGTTTGCAGAGAGTTATAGATGAACAGAAAATTATAGAATTGGATATAGAGGACACATATGTAAAGTTAGGTGAGATAAGGGTTGAAAAACCGAGGGTAAAGGAAGCGGATGGGACAGAGCATTTATTATATCCAGCCGAGGCCAGGCTTAGAAATCTAACTTATGCATCACCAATATATCTCAAATGTCAAGTAGTAGATGAGGGGGCTTTACAGCAAGAGGAGTGGGTTAGAATTGGAGAACTACCAGTCATGGTTAAGTCTAAGATATGTAATCTTTATGGAGTTGAAGATACATCCGTTTATGGAGAGGATCCATTTGATCCTGGTGGGTATTTCATAATAAATGGAAGTGAGAGGGCTTTAATGACATTGGAGGATTTAGCACCAAACAAAATTTTACTTGAGAGGGAGGAGAAGTATGGTGAGCCAGTTGAGATAGCTAAATGTTTTAGTCAGAGATCTGGTTATAGAGCTTTAGTTGTTGTTGAAAGGAGTAGAAATAACATTCTTGAGGTAACATTTCCCCAGATACCAAAACCTATTCAATTTGTTGTTATGATGAAAGCTTTGGGAGTTGAAACCGATCAAGAGATAGTTGAACTTGTGAGCGATGATCCAGAGATAATGAAATTTATGTTAGAGAATGTTGAAGTTGCTGAGGTTGAAACGACTGAAGAAGCTATAGATTATATAGGTAGGAGGGTTGCTCCAGGACAGAGTAGGGAGTATAGACTTGAAAGAGCGAATTTAGTCATTGATCAGTATTTCTTACCCCACATCGGAATAGAAAAAGAGGCGAGAAGAGCAAAAGCCTTCTTCTTAGCCAGAATGGCTGAAGCTGTTCTTGAATTAACTCTGGGATATAGGAGAGAAGATGATAAAGATCATTATGCCAATAAAAGATTGAAACTCGCTGGAGATTTAATGGAAGAGATATTTAGAGTTGCTTTTCTTAGGCTTATAAAGGATGTTAAATATCAGTTGGAAAGAGCTAAAGTTAGGGGAAGATCGTTAAGAATGTCGACATCAGTTAGGAGTGATGTTTTGACAGATAGGATAATGCACCCTATGGCAACTGGGAATTGGGTTGGTGGAAGAACCGGAGTTTCACAGCTTATAGATAGACACAATTACATAAGTGTTTTATCTCATTTGAGGAGAGTTATATCTCCTCTATCAAGATCTCAACCCCATTTTGAGGCAAGAGATTTGCATCCAACTCAATGGGGTAGAATTTGCCCTTCAGAAACTCCAGAGGGTCCAAACTGTGGTTTAGTTAAAAATTTTGCTCAATATGCAGAAGTTAGTGTTGGTGTGAATGAAAAAGAGATAATAAAGTTGCTTTATTCGATAGGTGTCGAGCCAATAAGGGGTGGTTAAGTTGAGAAAATGTAGAGTTTACGTTAATGGTGCACTTATCGGATTTGTTGATGATGGGGAAAAACTTGCTCAGCAGATAAGAGAGATGAGGAGAAAAGGTAGGATAAGTAATCAAGTTAATGTCGTATATTATTCAGATTCGAATGAAGTTAGAATAAATACTGATGCTGGAAGAGCTAGGAGACCATTAATAGTTGTTAAAAATGGAAAACCGCTTATTACTGAAAAGCATATAGAGAAGTTAAAAAGAGGGGAAATAACATTTGACGATCTGGTTAAGCAAGGCAGAATAGAGTTTCTCGATGCTGAAGAGGAAGAAAATGCATTTATAGCTGTAAATGAGGATGAGCTTACTGAAGAGCACACACATCTCGAGCTTGATCCTTCATTAATCGTTGGTATATGTACTGGCAGTATTCCCTATCCCGAACACAACGCATCTCCAAGAAACACGATGGGAGCTGCGATGATAAAACAAAGTCTTGGTATTCCATATTCTAATCTTGCTCTAAGAGCTGATACTAGAGGACATTTACTACATTACCCTCAGTTGCCTATAGTTACAACTGATACACAGCAGGAAATTAAATTTGATGAAAGGCCAGCAGGACAGAATTTTGTTGTTGCAGTTATTAGCTATGAAGGATACAATATAGAGGATGCATTGATATTCAATAAAGCTAGCATAGAGAGAGGGCTTGGTAGATCACACTTCTTTAGGACTTATGAGACTGAGGAGATGAGATATCCTGGAGGGCAAGAAGATAAATTTGAGATACCACCATCAGATGTTAACGGATATAGGGGAGCCGAAGCTTACATCCACTTAGATGAGGATGGATTAGTTCTTCCAGAAACTGAGGTTGGTCCAGATGATGTTTTAATAGGAAAAACCTCACCACCAAGATTCCTTGAGGATCCTTCGAGATTAGATGTTACACCACAAAAGAGGAGAGAGACATCAGTTACTATGAGGAGTAATGAAAGAGGGATTGTTGATGCAGTATTTTTAACTCTCTCTGAAAATGGTGCTAAATTAGCAAAAGTCAGAGTTAGAGATCAGAGAATTCCAGAGCTTGGAGATAAATTTGCCTCAAGACATGGACAAAAAGGAGTGATAGGTTTAATAGTGCCAGAAGAGGATATGCCATTCACAGAAAGTGGAATAGTTCCAGATATGATAATAAATCCCCATGCAATTCCATCGAGGATGACTGTAGGACATGTTCTTGAGATGATTGGTGGGAAGGTTGGAAGTTTAGAGGGAAGGAGAGTGGATGGTACTATTTTCCATGGAGAGAGAGAAAAAGATTTAAGGGATGCTTTGAAGAAGTATGGCTTTGTTCATAGTGGAAAAGAGGTTATGTATGATGGGATCACAGGAAGGAAATTTGAGGTGGATATATTCATTGGCGTGATATATTATCAAAAGCTATATCACATGGTTTCGAGTAAGATACACGCCAGAAGTAGAGGGCCGATGCAAATTCTGACAAGACAGCCAACTGAGGGAAGAGCCAGAAAAGGTGGACTTAGATTTGGAGAGATGGAAAGAGATGTTTTAATAGGTCATGGAGCAGCTCTACTTTTAAAAGATAGACTGTTAGAGGAGTCAGATAAAGTAGAGGTATGGGTTTGTGGAAATTGTGGATATGTAGCAACCTATGACTATAGAAGGAGAACAGCCTACTGTAATGTTTGCGATGATGATAGTAATATCCATAAAGTTGAGATGAGCTATGCATTTAAATTATTACTCGATGAATTAAAATCGATGTTCGTCGCTCCCAGATTAATCTTAAAGGATAAAGCATAAAAGGTGATTTTATGATTCCAAAAAGAATTTTTTCGATTAAATTTGAAGTTTTAAGCCCTCAGGAAATAAGAAAAATGAGTGTTGCTAAAATATTTACTCCAGAGACGTATTCTGATGACGGTTATCCAATAGATTCAGGTTTAATGGATCAAAGACTTGGAGTTATTGATCCTGGATTGAAATGTAAAACATGCGGTGGTAAAGTTGGAGAATGTCCGGGACATTTTGGACATATAGAGTTAGCAGCTCCAGTTATACATGTTGGTTATGCTAAGATTATTGCAAAACTTTTGAACGCAACTTGTAGAGAGTGTGGCAGAATACTGTTAAAGGATGATAGAAGAGATAAATTCATTGAGAAAATTGAGGAGAGAAAGAGGCTTGGACAGAGTTATGAAGACATTGTAAAGGAGGTTTTTAGAGTAACAAAAGGCATTAAAAAGTGTCCTCATTGTAGAGCTGAGCAAATTGAGGTTAAATTTGAGAAACCTACATTCTACTATGAGTATGATCATAAGCTAACACCAAGGGATATAAGAGAGAGACTTGAAAAAATACCTGATGAGGATTTACCAGCTTTTGGTATGGATCCTAAATCAGTTAGGCCTGAATGGATGGTTCTTACTGTATTGCCCGTTCCTCCAGTAACTGTTAGACCATCTATCATCCTTGAAACTGGTCAAAGGAGTGAAGATGACTTAACACATAAGCTTGTTGACATAATAAGGATAAACCAAAGATTTTTCGAGAATAAGGAAGCGGGAGCCCCTCAACTTATATTGGAAGATCTTTGGGAACTCTTACAATATCATGTAACAACATATCTTGATAATGAGGTTAGTGGAATTCCTCCAGCAAGGCATAGGAGTGGTAGACCATTAAAAACTCTGGCACAAAGATTGAAAGGGAAAGAGGGCAGATTTAGAGGCAGTCTTTCAGGGAAGAGAGTGAACTTCTCAGCCAGAACTGTTATAAGCCCAGATCCAAATTTGAGTATAAATGAGGTAGGTGTGCCGAAGGTTATTGCTGAAGAGCTCACAGTCCCAATTTTTGTAACCGAGAAGAATATAGATGAGGCAAGGGAGTATATCCTTAGAGATGAACATCCAAAAGCAAATTATGTGATAAGACCAGATGGAAAGAGGATAAGAGTTATAGAATCAAATAGAGAGGAGATAGCGGAAAAGCTTGAACCTGGATGGATAGTTGAAAGACAGATAAAGGATGGTGATATAGTATTGTTTAACAGACAACCCTCTTTACATAGAATGAGTATAATGGCTCATTATGTAAAAATCTTGCCCTATAAAACATTCAGACTAAATCCAGCTGTATGTCCACCTTACAATGCAGATTTTGACGGAGATGAGATGAACTTACATGTTCCCCAGAGTCTTGAAGCTCAAGCTGAAGCAAAGATACTAATGGCTGTTCAAGAGCATATCCTTTCTCCGAGATTCGGTGGGCCAATAATTGGAGGGATACACGATCATGTAAGTGGTTTGTATTTGCTAACTAGAGGTGAAAAGCTATTTACAAAAGAGGAGATGATGGAAATAATAAGGCCACTTGAAGTTAAAAGGATTCCGAAACCAAAACAAGATGGAATGTGGACAGGAAAGCAGATTTTCAGCATGATTCTGCCTGAGATCTCAATTGAATTTAAAGCTGAGATATGTCAGAATTGTGATGAATGTAAAAGAGAGAATTGTGAGCATGATGCTTATGTTGTAATCAAGAATGGTGAATTGTTGAAAGGAACAATCGATGAAAAAGCTGTTGGAGCTTTCAAGGGCATTTTGATCGATGAAATTGTAAGAAAGCATGGGAATGAAGAAGCAAGAAGGTTCATAGACAATATGACTCAACTTGCGATAAGAGCTATAATGCATACGGGCTTTACAGTCGGTGTTGATGATGAAGATATTCCTGAAGAGGCAAAAGAACAAATAGATGAGGTTATGAGAGAGGCTGAAAAGAGGGTTAGTGAGCTTATTGAAGCTTATAGAGCAGGGAATTTAGAACCAATGCCTGGAAGGAGCATTGAAGAAACTCTTGAAGTTAAGATAATGCAGGTATTGGGAAAAGCAAGAGATCAGGCTGGTAAGATTGCAAGTCAATATCTGGGAATGGAAAATTCAGCGGTTATAATGGCTGTAAGTGGAGCGAGAGGTTCTATGTTAAATTTAACTCAGATGGCAGCTTGTATAGGCCAACAGTCTGTTAGAGGGGAGAGAATAGGAAGAGGATATACATATACGAACAGAACTTTACCTCATTTCAAGCCGGGAGATCTAGGAGCTAAAGCGAGAGGATTTGTGAGAAGTAGCTATAAAGAGGGATTAAGCCCGATAGAATTCTTTTTCCATGCTGTTGGTGGTAGAGAAGGATTGGTTGATACAGCTGTTAGAACTTCACAATCTGGTTATCTACAAAGGAGGCTTATAAATGCCCTACAAGATCTCAAATTAGAATATGATGGAACTGTTAGAGAACAGACATCAAAAATGGTTATACAGTTCAAATACGGAGAGGATGGTGTAGATCCAATGAAAAGCTTTAGGGGACGTGGTGTTGATGTGAAAAGGGTTTTAAAAGAAGTTCTTGCTGAGAAGGAGGGATGAAAATGAATATGAGTGAAGATAAAGTTAGATATGAAGAACTTTTTAAAGATTACAATTTTCCTGAGAAGATTAAAGGAGAAATAATTCGGGAGCTTGAAAGGATAAATGCTGATGAAAGATTAGCGAAAAAAGTTATTGAGAGATGCTATAATGTTTATCTCAAAAATTTAATGGAGCCTGGGGAAGCAACTGGAATAGTTGCAGCTCAATCAATAGGAGAACCGGGAACTCAGATGACGATGAGAACATTCCACTATGCAGGAGTTGCTGAGATCAATGTCACTCTTGGTTTACCGAGACTCATTGAAATCTTAGATGTCAGAAAAAATCCCTCCACTCCTATGATGACTATAAGACTTACAGAGGAATATGCTAAGAGTAGGGAAAAAGCAAGAGAAGTTGCCAACAGAATTGAAGCCACTCATATCATTGATGTTGCCGAGATAATTACAGATTTGAGGAATATGAGAATAATCGTATCCCCAGATGAGAAAGCTTTAGAGAGAAAGGATTTAAAGCTTCAAGATTTGAAGAAGAAGATTGAAAAGGCTGTTAAAATGGATGTAGTAGAGGAAGATGGGAAACTCATAATTCAGATTGAAGAACCCTCTTATAAAACTCTTATGGATGTATTTGAGAAAGTGAAAAAATTGGTTGTTGCAGGGATTAAAGAAATAAAGAGGGTTATAATAAGAAAAGAAGGAGATGAGTATGTTCTCTACACAGAAGGCTCGAATCTCAAAAAAGTTATGCGTGTGAAAGGAGTAGATTTCACAAGAACTGTAACTAACAATATATATGAGATATATGAAGTTTTGGGAATAGAAGCTGCCAGAAACGCGATAATAAATGAAGCTATGTCCACATTAGAAGAGCAAGGTTTGGAAGTTGATGTTAGGCATATAATGCTTGTTGCCGATGCTATGACAGCAGATGGTGAGTTAAAACAGATCGGAAGACACGGTGTTGCTGGAGAAAAGCAAAGTATATTGGCAAGAGCCGCATTTGAAATGACTGTGAACAATCTTTTAGATGCTGCTGTGAGAGGGGAGGTTGATATGCTCAATGGAATAACAGAAAACATCATCGTTGGTCAACCTATAAAACTTGGAACTGGAGATGTTGAGCTTGTTGCGAAATTCTTTACGGGGGGAGAGAAATGAGAGAAATGAAAGAGATTAAAGTTGAAGTTGAAAGAGCTTTGAGGAAGGCTATAAAAACTGGGAAAGTTTATTTGGGTAGTAAAAGAACTTTAAAAGCTTTAAGAAATAATGAAGCTAAGATGGTGGTTATTGCAAATAACTGCCCTAAAAAGATATTGGAGGAGATAGAAAAACAGGTTGAAAAACAAAATATAAGGATGTTAAAAGTTGATAAAAATAATATGGAACTTGGAGCTATGTGTGGAAAACCGTTTAGTGTTGCTGCATTAGCTATAATAGATGAGGGCAATTCTGAGATACTCTCAATGTGATGGGTGGTATTTATGGAATTAAAACTCTCAACAGAAAGTATAAGGATAATAACTCTTTTTGAAAGTTTAACTGGAGCAAATGTAAAGGACTGCATACTTTATGAAGATAGAGTAGTTTTTGTTGTGAAGAAAGGTGATATGGGAATAGCGATAGGTAAGGGAGGAATAAATGTTGAGAAGGCTAGGGAGATAATAGGAAAGAGGATCG
>WAJX01000077.1 GCA_015523665.1 Ferroglobus sp. | reverse complement strand
GCTTTTTACTCCCTTCAGGAATCGGACTTTTCAAAATCCTTTCCCATTCTCTTTTTAGCTTACTTTCATATTCATGTAGTCCCACTCCCGGCGTCAATTCATTTATTAATTATTATTTAATGGTTTAATAAAAATAAAAAGCAATACAAGAATGAGTTACATTTTAGTTACACCAAATTTAATTTTTTAAATTTATTTATAAAATTAATAGATTAAAAATTTATTTTAAATTTCAGTCAGCTTGACTTTAATAACTTTCAATCCTTCTTAGAAGTTTCTCTGAGTCTTCCCATCTCTTGTCGATTTCTGTTAGCATATCATTTACATTCTTAATCTTTTCTTCTATTATCTCAAAGTACCTCTTCTCTCCAAATCTTTTAATCATCTCATCCTTAAGTTCCGTTAGTCCCTTTATGACTGCGACAGCATTCCTTATTAGATCAACCATTTGACTGTAAGCTAAGATATTCTTTCTTATTTCTTCAATCGCCCTGATTCTCTCATGTTCTATTTCTTTAGATCTTATAACAAATAACATATTTTCTGCGATTGTTAGCAATAGATTTAATTCTTCTTTTTCTGGAATGTAATTTTCTGTATGTATCATCATAACCGAATTTGTAAAAGCACTACTTTTAATTGGAAAAATTATACATGTTCTCTTTGGATGAGAGAAGATACAATTTTTACATATCTTACCTTCCCAAGAATCATTTATAACAGGTCTTTCTAATGATAGACACATCTCAATGCATCTAGCATTATTATAAATCTTTATCTTTTTTCCAATAAGTTTTTTATCAGAAGATGCGAGAATCACAAAATCATCATCTTCAACATCTCCAGCTAAGACCTTAGAAAAAATCTGTAGATTTGGTAATTCGGAACAAACTATATCAAAAACCTCTCTTTTATCAACAGCTCTAACCAGCTTTGAATTTATTTTGTAGAGAGTCTCAAAAAGCTTAGCTAATCTCTTCATTTCAGTTACATCGCTACTTATAATAGTGCAGTATCTTCCATGATTAAGCTCGATTGGTATGAGATGATTTATAAAATACCTTCCACCCTTCTCATTTTCAAAAACTATCTTTTCATTCTTTTTGATCGCCTTAATTATATATCTATATTCCTTTTCTGCAACATCTTTTGTCAGTAAATCAAAAATACTCTTTCCAACTGGATCGATTTTCAAAAATTTTTTCATAGCAGAGTTAGCTTCAACAACGATACCGTCTTTATCGATTATCGCAATCATTCCTGGAGAATTGTGAAATATCTTTTCGTATTTCTCTTCAGATTCTATTATCCTCTCAAAGAGCTTTGAGGTAGTTGAATTGGAGGTAAAGATGTTGATATCATCATCCATTTTTTGCCACCTTCAAATAGATCTTAAAAGTTACACCTCTTGGCTTATTATCTTCAACCTCAATTTTCCCTCCGTATCTTTCAACGGTTTTCCTCACAATATACAAACCAAAACCAGAGCCTGCTGATGATCCAAAAGAGAACCCTTCATCAAATATTCTACATTTTATCTCATCTCTTATTCCAATTCCATCATCAGAAACGGAAATTAAACATTCATCGTTCAATTTTTGAACTTTAATAATCACATTCTTAGCGTTTCCATGCTTTATTGAGTTGCTAACCAAATTGTGAAAAATACTGTCTATTGCATCATCTGCGTAAACAGCTATATCAATATCTCCTTCAAAGCTTATGTTTATCTCTTCATAGCTCTCTTTCAATTTCTGCAAAACATCCCTTAACTTAACACTCTTTAATCTCCCCTCCCCTATAGATCGTTCAACACTCCTTATTGAGTTTATTATATCTAAACCCCTTGTAGTAGCTTTGTCTATTAGATCCAGATATCTCTCCTCTCCACTATCTCTGTATTCTGACGTTGATACTGATATTGCAGAAAATATGTTTGTTAGATCATGTCTCAAAATTCTATTCAAGAACATTATCAGATCGTTTAACTTTCTGAGAGATTCTTCAGCTAATTTTCTTTCGGTTATGTCCATGAAATTCCCAAGTGTTGCTTTTTTACCGTCAAAGTCTATTGGAACTACGGTTTCAAGAATCCATTTAACTTTCCCATCCTTTGTTATTGCTCTATACTCATACGGTTCAGTTCTTTCACCCTTAAGCATGCTAATTGCATTCTCTCTTACTTTCTCTCTATCCTCTGGATGAACTAAATCAAGTGCTCTCTTCCCAATCAAATCTTTCTCATCATATCCTGTAATCTTGCAAAAGACTTTGTTAACCAAAACCAATTTTCCATCTTGAACTATGTATTGTCCTATTGGTGAGGAATCGAAAATCTTTCTGAATAATTTTTCTCTTTCCTTTAACTCCATTTCAAATCTCTTCTCTTTAGTAATATCAAAGAATATGGCAATTCCAGCTGGCTTGCCTTTGTAAATTATACTATTAAACCAAAACTTTCCCCATCTTATCTCACCACTTTTTGTATAGAAAGGTATCTCATACAAATATGGTTCTACTTTCTCACCTCTTTGCCTCCTTTTCCCCCTTTCTTTAACGACATCTCTTATACTTTCATGGGCAAATTCCCAGTAGGGTTTTGATGCCAAATCTTCTCTGGTATATCCGGTTAGCTTTTCAGCTCCTCTGTTTGCATAGACAATCTTATCGTTTTGATATACAATAACTCCTATAGCCTCAGAATTTCTTACCACGTCTAAATAGTTTTCAATCTCCTTAATCCTCTCCTCAAAAAACTTTGTTCCACCCTCATCGTATACGAAGATAATAGATAGATCTCCAAAAACTGTTGGAAAAGCTATTAAATTTAAATATCTGCCATTAATCTCAAGCTTAAGTGTTTTTCCATATTCTATCTCTATTATTTTCTCCTCACTCAATTTTTTTAACTCATCAAAGATTAGATTTAGATTTCCATTATAAGCTATAATTTTACCATCTTTAACAATAAGATATCCTCCAATTATTTCATGTTTAATCTTCTCTCCAAAAAACTTCTCTATTAACTTATGCCAATATGAATCTAACTCATATGCTTCATGTAGGTAGTATCTCTTATCACCAAGCTTAAAATCGGTTATCTCCATAGCCAGATATTGATTTTTCTTACTCTCAAATGTTATTTCAAAATCGACATTACCAAATACTGGACAATTCTTTGGTGGGGAATTTGTCTTGTGTATCATCTGATAACAGAACTTTGCCTTCTCGCTTATCTCACCAAAAAACTCTTTAAAATCATCATCATGCCATGCGATTTTTGCATCATCATCAACGATGAACCTAACAATTTTCATTACTATTATTGTAATGCGAAACCTATATATAACTCTTGCCTTAACTAACAATAGTGATGAGTATGAAAGTTTTAATTGCTGAAGACGATCCTATAGTTAGAGAGATCCTGAAAGCAATTCTGAAGGATTACAACGTTATTGAAGCATCAGATGGTAAAGAGGCAGTGACTCTTTTTAAATGGCATAAGCCTGATGTTGTTTTAATGGATATTTACATGCCAGAAATGGATGGAATCGAAGCTACAAAGGAGATACTTAAATATGATGAAAATGCTGTAATCATTGGCATAACAGCTTTTGCTCCTACGAAAAGGGAGGAGATGTTAAAAGCTGGAGCCAAGGAAGTTTTAGCTAAACCACTCAACAAGAGTCAGGTGATTAATGCTATAGAAAAATATGTGGTGAAGTATGCAAACAAATAAAAATGAGATATTAAAGAGGTTCGAGGTTGAATGTAGAAAAAATGAAGTTTGGATTTCAACTTTTTTTGAAGAACCTCACTTAGCCCCAGTATGTTTTGTGAAAGTTATCGATGATAAGATTGTAATAGCTAATAACTTTTTAACAAAAACCGTATCAAATCTCAAAAAGAATCCTCAAATCGCGCTGGGTGTTGTTTTTCTTGATAAAGAAGGGTATGATGGTTATATGGTAAAGGGA
>WAJX01000076.1 GCA_015523665.1 Ferroglobus sp. | reverse complement strand
TTACTGAGGAAGACGCCGAAACGCTAAGCGAAGCTATAAAAGAGTCCGCGTGGAAAAAACTCAAGAAAGAGTTGAAGGAAAAAAGGATTATCGATGATTAGATTAGTTATCGATGCAAACATTGTCATTTCAGCTTTGGTAAGAAGTAGGAGGATCAAAGATTTATTGATGAAAAAGGAGCCAATGGAGTTTTTCACACCGGCCTACACGTACTTCGAAATTCTCAAAAATTACGATAAAATCACCAAATATGTGGATTTGGGCGAAGGTGATTTATTGTTCATATTAACACAAATCATCCCTAAGAAAATTCGTATATGTGGGGAACAATTTTATTTTGACAAAATCCCCGAAGCCTACGAAATAGCCAAGAACTTTGACGAAAAGGACACGCCTTTCATCGCTTTATCTTTAAAGATTAATGCTCCCATCTGGACTGGAGATAAGGAGATGATCAGATACGGTTTGAAGAGCGGTAAATTTTTAGCCTTGGACACTCAGGCTGTTGAAGATCTTGCTAAAGGTAAAGAGCTCGAAAAGGTTTTGGAGGATTTGAAGGAAAGGTATTTAATATTGGAAAACAAGTAAGAGGGTATTTTGTAAGGTTTGGATGCAACGAACGATTTCGGGCCGGGTTTTGAAGTTCTGCATTTTGCTGTCGTCAGGAGGAGAAACGTAAAGGAGGTAATATCAAATGATGGCGATTTCGATAATTTTCTAAGCTTTTGGAGTGTTCGTTACAGCACAAGAAAGCCCAGCTCTTTAGTAATTGAACCGTCTCCATTTAGCGTTGAATTGCAAAACTCTTCTCAGAAGGTATTGAGATTCTCGAGCGATTGAGAGATTGGAGAAAATATTTAAATAGTATTTACATAATACGTATTTACATGGGAATGCTGACTATTTCGATAAGCGATGAAGTCGAAGAGAAGCTGAGAAGTATCGTGAAGGGGAGATATGGTTCCAGCAAGGGTGCGATGTCGAGAGTTATAGAGGAGGCGCTAAGGGTCTACTTTTCAATGCTGGAAAAGAGGAAAAAAGTCTTCAGAGCATACAGAGGTGAGGAACTCGTTGCAGAAGCTAAAGATCTCGAAGAACTGGCCAAAATACTTAAGGAGAAGAACGTAGACCCGAGAAGCGTGAAAATAGTTTCTTCGGAGCCTATAAAACCAGTTGCAAGGATGGGTTGGAGGTAGTCATGTTCGTTAACGGAACTCCGGTTATCGAGATCGTTCTGAGCAACCCCCTTCGTTCCGTGACTTTTCCTGAATCTGGCAAAGTGCTTGCAGTCATCGATACTGGCTATGAGGGGTTTGCTGTTGTTCCGCGAGAGGTTTTTAAAAAGCTCCGTCTTGACGAGCTGAGTCAGCATAAGAGGGTTTTAACCCTCCCCACGGGAAGGCTGGTCGAATCTACCGGCTCTTACGGCAGGATCGCAATTCCAGAGCTGAAGGTGTTTAGAGACGGATTTATAGAAACAACCGACGGAGTGGACGAGATAGTGCTTGGAACGGAATTTTTGGAAGGGTTCGGACTCGTGTTGGACTACTGCACGAGAAACTTCGAAATAAACTCGTGCTGGTGACGTGAAAGTATTCTTCCAATTGCATTTTAGAAAGAAACCTTCAAACAACCAAATTTAGCAAATCTAAGATGACTTAGCTTGTTTTAGTTTAGTAGAAAAACAGAGGAGAGAAAGGAAATAGCGATTAAGAAGACAAAAGGTGTCAGAAGAAAGATTAGAGCTATAAGAGATCTTAGGAGAAAAGGGGTACGATTTTGTGGATTACGCCAATATACGATGAGAAAATATGATTTGGAGAAATAAAAGCAATGACTTTGTCAAAGAATATAGGATGAATTCTCCTTTCAAACGATAAAGGCGTTTAAATATTTCTTCCCGACTCAGCCTCCAATGTCAATAAGCTCCGAAAATTTTCTATAAATTTTCGCTGAAAATGACCTCGTGAAGCCTAAAATTATGTGGATCAAACCAAAAAAAGGTAATGTTAGTATTGGCAGAATCCTTTTAGCTAAGGAACTAAGTAAATTCGGGTATGACATCGAGGTTAGAGAAATTAAAGCAAAAAATTTTGTATTTGATATATTAAGGATTTTGAAGGGTAATTACGATGCAATCGTAGGAGTTGTGAGAGTTGGAGCTTATGCGGGTTTTATAGTTGGTAAGTTGAAAAGAATTCCAATCATTATAGATGTGACAGATCCATTATATCAAATAAATCTTCCAAGGGTAATTTACAGATTACTTGAGTTAATTGAAAGGTTTATTCTTAAAAAGTCGAATGCGGTCATCTTTGTTACTAAAAATTACATGAAAGAAATGATCGCCGAAGGTGTGTCAGGAATCAAGGTGGATAATGGAGTTTTTTTTAAAAAATTTAATAGTCCAGATCCAAATATTATATCCGAGACTATGAAAATAATGAAACAAAATGCCATAGATTTTGATAGGATTAATGTACTTTATGTGGGCAGTCTAAAAAAAAGCTATAACATTAATTTGATCCTTGATGCTGCTAAAAGGCTTAGAAGATATAATTTTGTTTTAGTTGGTGATGGTGAGTTGAAACAGTATGTAAAAGATGTAGCCGAAAGAAATGATAATGTATTTTACTTAGGACTTTTTGACCATAGATACATGCCTGGATTTATATCACATGCTGACATTTGTTTATGTCTAGTAAATGCCGATCAACCACTCAAACTACTTGAATATGGAGCTGCATCAAAGCCAGTAATTGCCATTCACGGTGAGTTGGAGGATAGATTTACAAAAAGGGAGGTATATTTTATTAATCCGACAGTCAAAGATTTGTGCATAGCGATTTCCAAACTTGTAGAAGATGTTAAATTAAGGAAAAAATATGGATTAAGGCTAAGAAAAAGAGCCGAGAGGTTAGAGTGGAGTAAAATAGCCATAAAATACAATGAAGTTATAGAAAGTGTTTGGAGGGAAAAATGAAGGCAGAAATAGGAGAAAATAGTAAAATTGATGATTATACTCAGATTGGAGTGAAATACAGAAATAACTCACAACCACCCAAAATAGGTAAAAATGCAATAATCAGGGCATGGTCGATAATTTACGATGATGTTGTAATTGGCGATAATTTTATTACAGGTCATTTCGTCTTAATAAGAGAGCATACCGAAATAGGAGACAATGTATTGATTGGAACTTTGTCTGTCATTGATGGTTATTGTAAGATTGGGTCGAACACAAAAATTCAAACAGGGGTTTATATCCCACGAAATACAGTAATAGGCAGAAACGTGTTTATTGGACCTAACGCTGTGTTGCTT
>WAJX01000075.1 GCA_015523665.1 Ferroglobus sp. | reverse complement strand
GGAAAAAGACAGATTTATGCAGAGGTTGGTGTTGCTCAGGCTTGGAGATATATACCAACAGCTAGTGGGGCTGTAGTTGTTTTTACGAGGTGAGATGATGAATGTGGAGAGGATAAAGGGTTTGAAGTTTCATAAAAAACAGGATGTCGCGATAGTTGGAGCTGGTATTACAACTTTTAAGAGAAGATTAAATGAGACTGGAAAGGAGTTAAGTTATTATGCTGCAAAACAAGCTTTGGATGAGGCTGGTTTGAGTATTAAAGATGTAGATATGGTCGTGATGGGATCTGCTCCAGACGCTTTTGATGGGGTTCATATGAAAGGGGAGTATTTGCTTGACGGTTCTGGAGGAAGCGATAAACCTTATATGAGAGTTTTTGTAGGAGGTGGTACTGGCGTCTTTGCTCCTATTGCAGGATACTGGCATGTGGCAAGTGGTTTAGCTGATGTATGTTTAGTTGTTTGTGAAGAGAAGATGTCCTCTTGTTATCCGCATCCTCAATCAGCTTTTAAATATATATGGGATCCCATTCTTGAGCGTCCTCTTAAGCCAAACTTAATATGGATTTTTGCTCTGGAGATGCGTCGTTATATGTATGTGAATAATATTAAACATGAAGATATAGCATTGGTATCGGTTAAAAATAAAGCAAATGCTTTAGATCATCCATCAGCTCAGCTTGCAGCTAGAATAACTGTTGAAGACGTCCTCAATAGTGAACCTATGGCTTTACCAGTAAGGAGACTTGATGTATCTCCTCCAAGTGATGGAGCCTCAGCCATTATGATGGTTGCTTCGCATATTGCAAGACAGCTTACAGATGAACCTGTTTGGGTTAATGGAGTTGGTTGGGCTTTGGATACAACATGGTGGACCAATAGAGATCTTTATTTCCCGAGATATGTAGCTGAAGCAGCAAGAATGGCTTATAAAATGGCTCACATCACTAATCCTAGGAAAGAGGTTGATGTTGCAGAGCCTTATGATCCGTTTGATTATAAGGAATTACACCATATGGAGGGACTAGGATTGGCAAAAAAAGGGGAGGCACACATCCTCACAAGAGAGGGAATTACGGCGAGAGATGGAGATTTACCTATCTGTCCGAGTGGTGGTTTGTTGGGAGTTGGAAATCCAATAGCTGCAACGATGGGTGTTAAAGTGGCGGAAATATATTGGCAACTTGCTTATAGAGCTGGTAAGAGACAGGTTGCTAAAGAAGTAACAACTGGAATTGCGCAGGCTTGGGGAGATTTGATGCAAATTGGTACTGTTATGGTTCTCTCTAATAAGAGGTGATAAAGATGAAAATGGATATGGATATGGATGTGAATATCAAGAAAAATTATCCCTCCTATGTTAGGGGAAGGGAGATTAAAGCTGAAGATATAGAAGAAGGAAGAGTTAGCTATAATCTACATAAGCCTAATATAATATACTCTTTCACAGCTGGACAGGCGATTAGTAAGTTTTTAAACGGATTAAAGGAGGGAAAACTTTTAGCTACTGAATGTTATTCTTGTAATAGGACTCTTTTCCCTCCTCGTATTTTCTGTGAGGTTTGCTTTAGACCAATTGATAAATGGTGTGAAGTAAAAGATAGCGGTGTAGTAGAGACTTTTTCGATATCCTATATAGATCCGGACGCAAAACCATTAGAGAAGCCGATAATTGTTGCTGTGATCTCTATTGATGGAGCATCACCAAAAATGGGTATTATGCACATCCTTGGAGAAGTTGAACCTGAGGATGTTTACATTGGTATGAGGGTGAGAGCCGTATGGAAGCCTGAGAGTGAAAGAGAAGGAAGTATTACGGACATAATGTACTGGAAACCTGCTGAGGGTGATTGATATGACTTTTAATGAAAAAATTGTTAATGTTAGGGAGCTTAAGCATGTAGAAGGAAAAATTGAGCTTTATTGGATATATACCAGTGGAGAAGCCGGAGATAAATTCTTTAAAGCTTTAAAGGATGAAGGAAAATTTTTAGCATCTAAATGTAGTTACTGTGGGAAAACGTATTTTCCACCACGCATATATTGTGAGTATGATTTTAGTGAAACTGAATTCATTGAAATTAGTGGAGAAGGGCGTGTTAGAGCGTTTGCTGTTGCAACTTTGGATAGCTATGAAAAACCTCTTGAAAATCCAGAAATTTATGCAATAATCGATTTGGATGATACGGATGGTTGTATTGTTCACTTGCTTGGGGAAGTGGAGATTAAGGAGGTTTTTATTGGAATGAGAGTGAAACCTGTTTTAAAACCAAAGGAGGATAGAGAAGGAAGAATAACAGATATACTATACTTCAAACCTTCTTAAAATCGAGCTAAATTAAATTTATTGATTATGTGTTAAAATTAGTTTAGGTTACTTATCTGTTAAAATTAATAGATTGAGGTGTGAATAATGGAATTCAGTATGAGTGATGAGCAAAGGATGATTGCAGATACTGCAAGAGAGATAGCAGAAGACTTTCCACCAGAGTATTGGAGAGAAAAGGAGGAAAAACAAGAATTTGCAGAAGAGTTTTGGAGAGCTATAAGCGATGCTGGTTTTGTTGGCATAATTATTCCTGAAGAGTATGGAGGGGCAGGAATGGGAATGATTGAATTACTGATTGCAATGGAAGAATTAGCAGCAAATGGATGTGGTATGGCTGGAGTCTGGTATCTTGTTCTAACTGAGGTTTTTGGAGCTCTTTCCATTGTTAAACATGGCACAGAGAAACAGAAGGAGAAATATCTTCCTAAAATTGCAAAAGGTAAATTGGAATTTTGTATGGCTCTGACAGAACCTGATGCTGGGACAAACACTCTGAATATTAAAACTACGGCTAAAAAAGATGGCGATGAGTGGGTAATAAATGGAAATAAGATATTTATCAGTGGAGCTGATAGGGCTGGAGGTATGCTTATAGTAGCTAGGACTACACCTAAAGAAAAAGCCCCTCGGAGAACTTATGGAATTAGCTTATTTTTGGTTGAACTTCCAAATCCTGCGATAAGGATTAATCCAATTCCTAAGCATGGTATAAATTATTCAAAAACATGTGAAGTGAGTTTTAACGACCTTCGATTACCTGAAGACTCTTTAATTCCCCCTCAAGATGAAGGTTGGTATTTAATTTTGGATATATTAAATCCAGAGAGAATGAGTTTCACAACAGCGGCGATAGGAATCTCAAAACTTGCTATAAATAAAGCTATAGAGTACTCAAAGCATAGGAGAGTTTTTGTTGACCCTATTGGTAGTTATCAAGCTTTGCAGTTTCCGTTAGCTGAATCGTATGCTATGTTAGAGGCAGCTAAGCTTATGAATTTCAAAGCTGCTTGGCTCTTTGATAACAATGTAAATTATAGAGAAGTTGGGAGTTTTGCTAATATGGCAAAAGTTGTGGCTGTTGAGGCTGGTATAAAAGCTGTTTACTGGGCAATGCAAATTTTTGGTGGTTATGGTTATACAAAGGAATACGATGTTGAGAGGTGGTGGAGAGAGATAAATTTGATAAGATTGGCTCCAGTAACTCAACAAATGGCTTTAGCATACATTGGGGAACATATTTTAGGAATGCCTAAGAGTTATAGGGTTTAGGATGTGCTAACTTTTTAAATCAACTCTTGAGTTTATCAATTTACAACTTCTTATTTTTATTTTATTTCTTATTTTAAAGTGAGCTTTTTCGCTTTCATCTAAAAACAGAAACAATTAATTTTCGCTATGCTAACAACTTTTATTTTTATGATTAGAGTATATACAAACTTAGATTATGGTTTTGAGGGTTTGCTATGGCAGTCTTCATTTTTAGCAACTCGTTTAATTTTTGATAGATAATTTTTGATAGACACCCCATTTTTAAGACGTAACATTCTTATCGATTTAAACAATTTCGTAAATTAAATAAGATAAATTTAATTATTATTTAATAATTTAAATTAATCCCATCATTGTTATGACTTTTAACTCCTACTATTAGGGTTTAAATTTATTTTTAACACTTTAAACAGCATTTCTAATTAAATCCCCTCAGTTTAAACCATTTCTTTTTAAACTGACTAGGAATACAACCACAATTGATAAATACAAGAAGAAGTAAAGGGGTCATATAGAAAAGCTTGGATTTCTCCTTGTATAATCAGAATCAAGCTGAAATCTTTACAAGTGGAAATGAGGGGGTGTGTAGCTTGGCATCAATCTTCGATGAAATCCCAGACATCTATAAAAATCGTGAGGCTCTTTCACACAGATTTGTTCCAGAAGGGTTACCTCATAGAGAGGGAGAATTAAAAGAGTTGGCATCATATCTTAAACATGCTATAAAAAATTTCACTCCACCGAATATCTTAGTATTGGGACATACAGGCACAGGAAAAACTGTTACAGTTAAAAAAGTTCTTGGAGAATTAAGTAGAGTTGTTGGGGATAAGGTGGATATAGCATATCTAGTTGCGAGTGGAACCAAGTTTCAAATTTTAAATGAAATAGCTATGGAGTTAAATCCGAATGTTAGTTTTAAAGGACTTGGATTTAAGGAAGCTTGGAATAGATTTAGGAGAATGCTCGATAAAGATAAAATTACAATAATAGTTCTTGATGAAATTGACAAAATGTTACCATCTGAATCCGATTTGTTGTATTTTCTTTCAAGAGAGGAGAGAGTGTGTATAATTTCTATTTCAAATAAGATTAATGTGTTAGATATGATCACTGATAGAAGGGTTTTATCGTCATTTAATCCAATTAAAATGGTTTTTCCGAAATATAACGCTGAGCAATTAGGAGATATACTGGAATACAGGGCTAAAGAGGCTTTTTATGACGGAGTGTTAGACAATGAAGTAATACCATTATGTGCAGCTTTTGCTATGGATAGAGAGGGAGATGCTAGATATGCTTTAGATTTACTCATGTATGCAGGAGATGAGGCTATTAGAAGAATGAACTCAAAAGTTACAGTTGAGCATGTAAAAATTGCTAGGAAAAAGCTAGAGGAAGATTTCATAAGGAATAGCATTAGAAACTTAAGTTTAACTCAAAAACTGTTATTGTTTGCTGTGATGAAAAAAGAGGGAGAGAGTCCCAGGAGCATATATACTCTTTGTAATGAATATCTTGAGAGATATACCGGGAACACTTTAACTCATCGTAGATTGTCGAGTTTACTTGGAGATCTTGAACTTTATGGATTCGTAACCTATGAGAGAAGGGGAAGGGGAAGAGGAAAAGGAACTCGCTGGAGTTTATATTTAAACGATACTCTAGATAGAAATCTGATAATAAGTGTGTTAAAAGAGGAATTAGCTGAAGAAAGAAGGGTTTAATTTATCTATTTAGCAAAAATCAGTTTTTTTGTATTCTCACTGATCTCTGGGAAGAATTTTCTTTTAAACAACTCTTTATCGAACTCATCATATTCTTGGAAAACTTTTATGAATTTCTCCAATATCGCCTCCTCTATAATTTTCCCTCTGGTTTTATTCTCGATTGTAGCCATAGCCTCTAGCAAGATAATCGCATCTTTAGATAAAAAGAAATTTTTCTTGACTTTCTCTATCTTTACCTCTTTCTTTCTTGAAGTCTTCAATTCTTTATCTCTTTCAATCTTTAAATCTTCCATCTTTTCTACAATTTCTACTTTTTTTGTGGTTGGGAGATTAAGCATAGCACTAACCACTCCTTTTTTCGCTAGAGATTCAGACAATTTTTCATAAAGCTTTTCTTCATTTTCTTCTTCTTTTGTTTTTCTTTTCATGTTCTCACCTCCCTATCATATAATATTTCGAGAATTTTATCAGCAACTCTTTCATAAGCTTTACATGCATCTCTAGCAGATTTAGTGTCTATCAGAAAAATTGGTTTACCCCTCTCTATGGATTTGTCGAAAGAGACGGTCTTTTTTACTGGTGGAAAAATATTATAATGCTTTTTTAAAGATTCTAAAACTTTTATTGATCTTTTCACTGTATTTAATCTTGCATCGTATTTTGTTGGCAATATACCAAGAATTTTTAAATTTGGATTGATGTTTCGTTTAATTTCGAGTATGACATTCATTAATGCATCGAATCCTTGCATAGAAAGGTATGTGAGTTCTACAGGTATTAGCACATAATCCGAAGCTGCTAATGCATTTATAGTCAATAGACTTATACTGGTTTGACAATCTATTATAGCGATGTCAAATCCAGAAACATCATTTAACTTCTCTTTTAAAACAAATTCTTTCTCAAACCTATCCGTTAGCATTACATTTGCAAGCTCTAACTCCTCTTTTGAAGGAGCTAAGTAGAATCCTAAATCGGTTTGGAGTATTATTTCATTAAAATTAACGTCGTTTTGAGAGATGGCTGATAAAATAACTTTATCAATCCCACTTTCTATTTCATCTGGGTTAAAGCCTAGAATTGTTGTTAGAGAGGCTTGGGGGTCTAAATCTATTGCGAGTGTTTTTATACCTTTTGAATATAAAGCGTAGGAGAGATTAAATACTGTTGTTGTTTTACCCACTCCTCCTTTTCGATTGACAACAGATAATACAAGCATAAGATATCCGTGTCATTAGGAAGATATAAAGATTTCTTGACATCTTTAAATAATCTTATCTTTAATTCTTGACTAATTTAGTGTCAATTCTAATTTTGGAATACTTATTATATCATTGTATTATATATTTTATTTATGTTTTTACTTCTCAATATATAAGTTCGCAATTGCGAACCCTCATATAATTCTTTTTCAGATTTACAAAAAATGTAATAAATCGAGGAATCTTTAATCTTAAAGGAGGAGAGGGTTATGGATGTTTTTGAAGCAATATTTACACGTAGAAGTGTAAGAAAATTTAAGAAAACACCGATAAATAGGCAAACTTTACGTAAGGTTTTTGAGGCTGCTCGTTGGGCCCCATCGTGGGCTAATACACAATGTTGGAGGTTTATCGTTGTTGAAGAAGAGGAAATTAAAGTTAAGTTGGCTGATACATTAAGCCCTAGAAATCCAGCAAGACAAGGCATAAGGGATGCACCAGTTGTAATTGTCGTATGTGCTGAATTAGGAAAGTCTGGATACATACGTGGGAATTTAGTTACAGATAAGGGAGAATGGTGGTATATGTTTGATGTTGCGTTGGCTGTTCAAAATTTGACATTAGCTGCACATGCTTTGGGGTTAGGGACAGTTAATGTGGGCTATTTTGATTCAGAAAAAGTAAGAGAGCTTTTGGAGATACCAGAAAATGTAGAAGTTATAGAAATCATTCCATTAGGATATCCAGATGAAATTCCTAGAACTCCTCCAAGAAAGGAGTTATCAGAAATAGTATTTTGTAAAAAATATGGAAATCCGTGTTTTACTTAACACCCATTCTTCTTTTTTGGCATCTCTCTTTTTGTTATGCTCATCACAGTTTTTATTTACTAGGTTTGAACACTGGAAGCTTCATATCTTCACTTAAGTCTTCGAAAATCACTTCAACACGCATACCAATCTCTACTTCATCAGGCTTACAATCTACGATGTTACTTAGAATTCTTACACCTTCATCCAAGTCTATTGATGCTACGATATATGGTACTTGATCCTCAAATCCCTTTGGAGCTATATGGGTTATAGTATAAGAATAAACTTTACCTTTCCCACTTACTTCCTTCCATTCTAAGTTTCTAGACATACACTTCATACATACTGGTCTAGGATACCATGTGTATGTCCCACAATCTTTACAATATTGAATTACTAATTTATTTTGTCTTGTAGCCTCCCAAAATGGTTTTGTTATATTTGTAGGTTTTGGAACGGGTCTGCCCATTTTATCACACCCCTAAACTCCTAAAACCATAACTATATTTGAATGCCAATGCCTAGCGAGAGTGACTACACCTAATCCAGTTACAAGTGTTGGATTTGCATCTTTAACTTGTCTCTCTCCAGCCTCTCCTCTCAACTGTCTTACACCCTCGATTAAGTTTACCATTCCACTTGCTAAACCAGGCTGTCCAACTGAAAGTTGTCCTCCTCCAGTGTTTAATGGCAAGTCTCCGGTTATTGAAAAATCTGTATTTTCTATATACTTTGGCAATTCTTCTCTACTCGTAAATCCACATTCAGCTAATTGCATAGCAACAGCTACTGTAAAATCATCATATGGTTGGAATGTTTTTATATCATCTATCTTTACATCTGCTTCTTTAAGTGCTGGGGGGGTTGCTAGCTGAAAGCCCGTTTGAGTAACATCTGGTAATGGATCTGATCCGTTGAAGTTATGGTATTCTCCCCATCCTAATATATAAACGGGTTTATCTGTTATGGTTTCGGCATTTTCTGCAGTAGTTACAATCAGTGCTCCGCCCCCGTCACAGAACATTACACTGTCAAACAATCTAAGAGGATCAGAAACCATACGAGAATTTATGTAACTTTCCATAGTCATCTCATCTCTTAATAAAGCATTGGGGTTTAACCTTGCGTGATTTCTTTGTGTTATCGCAATCTTACCTAGATGTTCTAATGTTATCCCGAGTTCTTTCATGACTCTCCTCTGGAAAAGAGCAAACAATCCTGGAGGCCCCATTGGTCCATATGGTTCTTCGAATTCAGCTCTATATCCTTTATATACTGTATTCCATTCTGTAGTTGGAGAATCGACTCCCAATATCATTACAGTCTCAGCTCTTTTATCTCTTATAGCTTCTGCAGCTCTTGCAACAGCAACAACAGCTGAAGCTCCACCGACATCAACCATTTGTAGCCATCTCGGAGATAATGCTAGGGCTTCGCAAACTCTAACTGACCAAAAAGGCTCATTAGCTCCAGAGAATGAAGTTAAAACAGCCAATCCATCTATATCCTCTTTTTTAAGTCCAGCATTTTGAAGTACACCAGATGCAGCCTCGCCGGCAAAATCGTATACACTTCGACCGCTCCTTCTAGCATATTTTGTCTCATAATATGCAGCAATCACAACATCTTTTTTCCCCATAATTTTCACCTACCTTTAAATTCTGGAGTTCTTTTCTCTCTAAAGGCTTTTAATCCCTCTTCTCTATCTTCAGTGAAATATAGAATGAAGTTCAAGTCATTTTCATAGGATAGCCCAATATCTAATGATGTTTCAAAGCCTTTATTTATTGCAATTTTAGCTAACATGACAGCTATTGGTGCGTTTTTAGCTATACTTTCAGCTAATGAAAATGCTTCGTTCATCAATTCTTCAGCTTTAACTACTTTATTAACAAATCCCATTTTGTATCCTTCTTCGGCTGTTATCCTTTTTCCTGTGAAGATCAACTCTTTTACTCTATTTTTACCAATAAGTTCTCCTAATCTTTGGGTACCTCCAGCTCCAGGCATACCTCCTAGAGTAACTTCTGGAAATCCGAATTGAGCCTTCTCTGAGGCGATTATTATATCGCAAGAGAGTGCAATCTCAAAACCGCCACCTAATGCATATCCATTAACTGCTGCAATGGTGGGTTTTAATGTATTTTCAATTTCATTAGCGATTTTGTATATCTCTAACCATCTCCTCCTTCCTTTATAAAATTTGAATCTGTCTTTCATCATCTCAGCAAATTCGCTGACATCTATTCCAGCACAAAAAGCTCTTCCACTTCCAGTAATTATGATCACTCTTACATCGTCATCCATATCGGCTTTGACTAATGCATCCATTATTTCTTTCGCAGTGTTGTTCGTTAATACGTTAAGTTTGTCTGGTCTGTTTATTGTAATTACTGCCACATTATCTTTTTTTTCATAAATTATATCCTGATACTTCATACAATCAACCCTTAATAGTTTTTGCGACTTTATTCTTATTAATAATATAAGTTTTTTCTTTTTTCAGCTTAAGGGTTTTCTAGTGGTCGAAGTGATAAGCTATGTTATCGTATGCTGATGTAATTATGATTATTAGATATTTGGCAAATATTATTGTTTTTTGATACAAATAATATATAAATATAATATTGCTTTAGAATATAGTAGCATTTAGTTAAAATAATCAAAACCCTTTACGGTTTTTAAGTCATAAAGAAAGTTAATCAAATTCCCTTCATGTGGCTCTGTAAGAGAGGAGTCAGTTGTAGCCTTTTTTATAAAGACATTTTTAATTGTTGTATTCAATATTAGCTTCCTTATAATACTGAAATCTTCTGTATATACGCTCACTACTAGTGAATTCTTTAAAAAGTTCTCTACATCATTTTTAGAAATCGTTGTCATAGCTAAATATTGAAAAGGCAGCTCAGTAAATAAGCTCTCTTTATACTCTCCAAAAACAAGAGTTGGTTTTAGGAAGGTAATTCCTTCAACTTCAATCAACACATCTTTAACTCCATTAAGTCTGAGAAATTGAGCGATATTCTTTGCAACCATCTTATCTGGAAATGCTGGAATTTCTGCATTCTCATTTAATGGATCTTCAAATTCAGTGGGAAGTTCATCATTTAATGCATCAAAAATATCTTTTAGAGTTTTATCAGCTGAGTCACCGATAACAAAAAGTTGAGAAGCATTTAAACAACTTCTTCCACCTTTATCTAGCATAGATTTTTTAACATCTTCTATAACATCATCCACTCCATAATAATCTGAATCAACAAGTATCTTCGAATTACCTGGACCAAATACTTTTATGTTTTTATAGATACTATATCTTTCTACAACATCTTTAGAGCCGAATATCATTCCCAGATCTGATGATAAAAGAATTTCCGATACTTTCTCCCTGTCACATGGTAAGTAGTAATTAGACTTCTCTGGCATTCCTGCATCACATAAAGATTTACTGAGCCTATATGTTGTAAAAGGCTCGGAAGTTGATGGTCGGAGGATAACTGGATACCTCACTGATTGAGCTAACACCCAAAAAAAGTTAGGTGTTGGGAGATTAGATGGTAAAATTGCCGTCAACATTTTGCCTTTTGGAGTGAATGCGGTATCCTCTAAAACCAAATCATTAAAGATTTTTATATCAAAAGGTATGAATTTTTTGACTATCTTATCAATATTTCTGAGAGCAAAAGTTAGATCATCGAATAGTGATACCACATACTTATATGGCAGTCCCGTGCTTCGTGTAATCCACTCTAAGTGGGTTTCATAATCTATTATATTTTCTCCATATTTTACATCTGATTTAAACACTCTTTCAGCTTCAACGATGATTTCAATAATTTCTTCAACACTCAGATCCCAGAGGTTATGAAATCCGTCTCTTTTTGTTTTAGATAGTGCATCATAAATTATGGGGAGTGAAGCTTTACAAACCTTATCAATTTCCTTATTTTTGTAGTCTTTAATGATGTAGTAATCTTGAGTGTAATAATCCGATCCTCCTCTATTTATAGGAATCATATGGGTTCTCTAATTTATAGAGACATAAGCCTTTCTAATAACTTTAAAAAGTTAAAAATATATAAAGTTTTATTTAAATTTTTGTGTTTGTGGAATATGGTATTTAAGGCAAGTCTTCTAATTCCAGAAAACTCTTTATTAGTAACAAATCTTTTTTTCCTTCCTCAAATTTCTTCTTTATTTTATGTTTCATAACTCTAATACGATTTTTCCACTCAGCTTTTTTACACCATTTTGATTTAAATTCGTCGATGCTCATTTTTGTGCCAATATTTTTATAATCCTCAAAAAATGTGGAGTTGTCTTTTTTTGATGACCATTTTTTATAAAATTCAAGTCTATCCATTTTTCCTTCAACAACATTCAACCAATCTAGTATGAACTCTTTTTCTTTTTTTGTTAGCAGTCCCATATAGAATGTAGATTTTCATTCTTTAAATCCGTTATCATATTTGGTAATTACGTTTTATTGATAAAATATAGAAGAACATTTAAGTTTCTCTATCAATATGAGGTGGAACATGAAACGAGATGTATATAATTGGTATAAAGATCTGGAAAGAGGAGCAAAATCAACGGCAGATTTGTATTTAAAGCGGTTAACAAAATTTTGTAAAGAAGTCGGGTTTACTCCTAACGAATTATTAAGCTTGGATGATGAGGTTTTAAGAAATATAGTCTTAGATTTTATTTCTGGTATTGAAGGGAAATCTGGCAGTTATATAAATTCGTTTTTAAAGGCTTTAAAGAGTTGGTTTAGGTTTAATAATCGATCTTTCAATATTCATGTTAGAGTTAGAGAGTATAGAAAGATTTTAGAAGATGAAGAAGTGCCAACAAAAAGTGAGCTTAGAAAATTGTTGAGAATAGCAGATTTGAGAGCTAGAGTAGCGATAGCTTTAATGGCTTTTTCAGGATTAAGGTTAGGAGTTCTTGGGAATTACACAGGCTTTGATGGGTTAAGAGTTGGCGACATCTTAGAGATTAGACGTCTAGGCAAAGTTGAGGATTTAGATGTTAACTCAATTGAAATAGAATCGCCAATTACGATTGTTGTGAGACAACAACTAAGTAAAACAGGACATCAATATCTTACATTTCTTTGTGAAGAGGGTTGTGAATATCTTATGGACTATTTAGACTTTAGACTCAGAAATGGGGAAATGATTACTCTTTCCTCCCCAGTGATATCTAAGAGAAATGGAATTGGCTTTCTTAAAACAAAAAATATTTATAGAATTATAAAAGATGCGATTATAGATGCTGGTTTTTCATGGAGACCATATGTCCTTAGACATTACTTTGATACTTATCTGCTAATGGCAGAAGCGGCAAGAATTATTCCAGAGGATTATAGAGTATTTTGGATGGGACATAAAGGAGATATTGAGCATCAATATACTACAAACAAATGGAATCTGCCTCACTCGCTTGTAAATGATATGAAGTTGAAGTATCAACAGGCAGCTGAGATGTTTCTTGAGACTAAATCAGAAGAGAAAAAAACAAAGGTTAAACAGAAAGTTATTAAGCTTGAGGAATTAGACTTTTATTTGGAATCTGGGTGGGAATACGTCACAACACTGCCTGATGGGAGAGTGATTGTTGGAAGATAGGGATATGATTTTACGATTTTAGAAACTCTATTACGAGTTTATTAAACTCTTTTGGAGCTTCAATGTTTACAACATGTCCGACGTCAAACAACTCCAGTCTTGAATTTTTTATACCATTATGGATCCTTTTCGCAGCTTCAATACTAAATATGGCATCCTCTTTGCCATGAATTATCAATGTGGGAGCATCAATCTTTCCTAGTTTATCGGCAACTGACCACCCATGGACTAACAACCCTCTTACTGCACGAACATATCCTAAATACGGGCTTTTGGAGATTCTATCTTTTATTTGCTCTAGCACTTCTTTACTCACATTTTTTAGGAATTTTTCTGAATAAACTAAAGATATAAATTTATCAGCTGTAACAGCTCTTGTTTTATGTTTTTCAACAATTTCAGCGTCTTTTATAAACATCTCTTTGATTTCTGGTTTAAAATCTTCTGTTGTAGCTGCAGTACCTGCTAGAACGAGTTTTCTAACCTTCTGAGGATATTTTATAGCGAAATCCATGCAAATCATACCACCCATTGAAACACCACAGAGATTTGCAGATTCTATGTTTAGAGTATCCATCAGACTGTTCAAATCCTCAACATAATCTCCTATCGTATATTCTCCTTCTGGTATCTCAGAATATCCATGTCCTCTCAAATCCCAATATATGGTTTTGAAATGCTTAGAAAATTCTTCTATCTGTGGTAACCAAAGTAAATGACTAGCACCTAAGCCGTGGATAAGTATAGTTGGAATCCCTTCTCCTTTGATTTCATAAAAT
>WAJX01000074.1 GCA_015523665.1 Ferroglobus sp. | reverse complement strand
TAGGACTTGGAGCGGGAGAGGTTATGAATCTAGATCCATACGGAATACCATGGGATAAGCCAGTTAGTAGGATGAAAGAAGCGATCGAAGTTATGAGAAAGCTTTGGGAATCGGATGCAAACAATCCAGTTAACTATGAGGGAAGATTCTTCAGATTGGAGAACGCATATTTACAGATAAAGCCGAAGGGAAAGATACCGATATACATAGGAGCTAACAGCCCAAGAACTAGAAAACTAACAGGAGAAATAGCAGACGGATGGATACCAAATCTCATATCGCCAGATTTATTTAAAAAATATCTGAGGGATGTTGAAGAAGGTGCAAAACTTGCTGGAAGGAGTGTTGATGATATTGAGAAGTGCGTTTATGTTTTTACCGTGCTTACAAAAAGCAAGGATGAGGCATTTAGTGTGTTATCTCCTCTCAAACACCTCTTTGCATGGCCAGAGGATGTTATAAATGCTGGATATAAACTAGACATTCCAGAGCATTTAAAGAATGTCCATTATACTCGTATAGCACCACAAGACACTTCAGAAAGAGAAAAATTAAGGGAGTTAGGAAAGTTGTATCCAGATGAGATATGTTTTGAATTTACAATCTCTGGAACTGTTGACGATTGCATCTCTAAAATAGAAGAATATGCCAAATGTGGTGTGGAGCATATAATATTGCAAAACTTTAGCCCTGACTTTGAGTGGAGCATAAAACAATATTCAGAGAAGATACTACCTTATTTCAAGGAATAGGGAATGGAGTGTTAATTATCCACACCTACATACTTCATCAAAAGAGCACTCAGAAAGAGAGCAATCATTAGAAATATAAAGAAGAATTTTACATCTATGTAATCTGATATAATTCCAGCTCCCAAAGAGAATATGCCTCCGAAAAAGAAACCAATTCCTTGGAAGATTCCATAAGTTGGGGATCTGAAATGTAATGGTGTGTAGATCGCTACTATCGAATCGTAAAGCGGGATGGTTGTGTATAAGAATATGCCTAACATTATGACTGTAAGATAAAATATGTTCTTAGATGGAAAGAATATAATAGGGAGGAAAGTGAGAGATGCTAAAGCAATGCTTATAACAGACACTTTTTCAGCCCCATATTTATCTCCAAGATAACCTCCAATTATATTGGCAAATAAGCCCATAAATGGGAATATTGCTACGATTGCTGCTGAAGATGCTTTTGAAAGCTTGATAACATTAAATGCGTATAATGGGATGAAGGACATTATACCCCAAAAACTAGCATCTCTAAGGAGGTATGAAAAGACCAATTTTTTGCTTGCATGCTTTTTGAAGTAATTTAAAAAATTTTTTAACGGAATTTTTAAAGCATCATCAGATTTTATCAATGCTGTATATGTTATTGCTATAATTAAAGTTAAGAGGGCAAAGAAAAGAATCAGATTTTTTAAACCATATGATATGAGGAAAAAGGATACGATTAAAGGAGAGATTATCATTCCTAAACTACTTGCAAATCCGTGAATTCCTAGATAAGTATTCACTCTTTCTTTAGGAGAAAAGTCAACCAATATTGTTGTACCCGGTGAATGATAAGTTCCACATCCAATACCGTATAGAAATTGGAGTATTAAGAGGAGAATGTAGTTGGCATAATTAGTTAAAATTAGGAGAGATACAAATGATAAAAGTTGTCCACCGACTACAATCCACTTTTTTGAATGTCTCAAGCTTAGAAAGCCTGAAATGATTGTTGAGATAGAGTAGGATATAAAAAAGATTGCGGCTATCAACTCTGTTTTTGTGTAGTTTAGGAGTAAAGCTACTTGAAACGCAGGTAAGATAGCTATTATGAAGTTTATAGCCATGTGATTGTGCATATGGGCTATTGAAGAAGCGAATACCAGTTTATATCTCATTTTTCCGCTAGTATAAATTAAAATATAAAAATTAAATTTCTAAATCTGGATGCCAAATTTCAAAATGTCTTTTATGTATATCAGAGTAGGTTCCATTCTTAAAATGAGTATCGTAAAACTCTGGATCTAAATGATGGGCTTGTGCTTGCAGTCTTGAGAACATTGGCTCTATAAATGCTGGGAATCTTCCATAAGTGTCATAGATGTAATTGCATATATCTTTGACAATCTGAACTGTTGTATCTGAGTAAAATCTCACATTTTCAACCATCTTTTTATCTTTATATGGAAATTCTGCTTCACTCCAGTATCTCTCTTTATCTTTTATCCAAGCTTCTACCGCTTCATCCATATCTTTATAGTATGGTGGACAGTAAGCTTCAAAAACTCCATCTCGACCAACCGGTATTGGTGTACCATCTTTTGGTTTTACAAATCTAAAACCAAGTCCGGGGTATTCTGGTGTTCCGCCTAAAGCGTAGAATGGTAGGAAACCTGTGAATGTCCAACCACCTAATCCTATAGCTTGTGATGCGAGATTTATGTTGTGGCAGATAATGGCTTGTTCAGCAACCATACCAGTTACAACTCTCTTTTCAAACTCATATAACGACATCTTTAAGTTTGGATTTAAGCGTCCTTTTTTTACGTATTCATCTACACCCGCTGTTACTCCATGCATTTCATCAACTATTGTTATTGCATAACTCCGGGAGCAGTAGAGCATTAATAGATCTATATACCATATCGTTAAATCTGTGATTGGGAAGAACAGTGTAGTTCCTGGCTTGTTAGCATTCCAAGCGTTAAATTCAAACAATCCTGGTGGGGAATCTGGAAGTTCTGCTCTACCATCTTTAAGCTTTACTCTATATTTTTTGAATAGATCTATTATTGTAGCTACAACTTCATTCTTGCTTAAGCCTTCAAAAATACTCACTTTATCTATCTTAGCATCCCTAAGCTTCATTATATATAATCCATCATCATTTGTATAGAATAACTCTGTAGCATGAGCATTACAAGCTGACGGGAAAGTTCTACCAGTCCACTGTATTATTGTTGATAGTCCCTTTTCTGGAGGGATATCACCTAAATTCACTCCTGTTAATCCAACTCCAGCCCATGTTATTAAAGCCTCCTCTTCCTCAGTGAGGGGTATTGGTTTGATTTTTGATTTAAATTGCATAACACTATCTTCTATTGCCATTCCAACACCAAATCTTCTACTCCTTCTCTTAAGGATTGCATCAAAGACTGGATAGTTAAGTGCTAATTCCAAACCTTCCTTCAAACTTTACACCTCCATGCCCTTTTCCACAACTTCAACTATATTTAATGTTTTCAGATTTTCGCCTTCAAGCATTGTTGTGCATACTGGGGCTGTAATTAGTTTGTACTTCATCGGTTAAGAATTTTAAGACCGATAATTTTATGAATGAGAATACATTATTAAATATGTAAAATTATCATATTTGTTGTAAGTTAAATTTGGAGGTGTAATTATGAGAGAATACGTAGACTTTGGTTCAGGTTATCAACCATCATCAAGAGATAAAGCGGAAAATATGATGCAATTGATTGAAAAATGGCTGGGTAATTCAGTTTCAAAAACCATACTTAAGTTTTGTACCGCAAGATGTAAATGTGGGAGAAGAATAGAATTGGCATTAAAAAAATATGTTGGTGAAGATGTAAATCTTTGCTGGAGATGTAAAATAGCTTATAATTTTGTTAAAATTATTCTGGATAACATATTATCTAAGCTTAAAATAGAGAGAGATAAGATAATGCAAAATCTTAAGGATTCTATGTGGAGAAAAGGTTTGTCATCTGTTTTGGAGGGAATAGCAAAATATGGGCCCCAAAAACCCTTTACCGCTTATGCACCGTTCTTAGTTGTTTGGAATTTTACAAATGCCTGTAATTTGAGATGTAAACACTGCTACCAAGATGCCTCTAAACCGGCTTTTGATGAACTAACTACTCAAGAAGCTTTAAAAGCCGTTGACAAGATGGCTGAGGCAGGTGTGGCTTATATCGCGATGTCAGGAGGAGAGCCATTAGTCAGAAAGGATTTCTTTGAAGTTGCTAGTAGGATAAAAGACAACGAACTGGCATTCTCACTCGCTACCAACGGCACTTTATTAACTAAAGAAAATGTGAGAAAGCTAGTTGAATTAAACTGTTTGTTTATTCAGATATCTCTAGATGGTGCAACTCCGGAAGTTCACAATTCGTTTAGAGGTGGAGAAAGTTTTGAAAGAACTATTCAAGGAATAATGAATGCGATTGAGTCTGGGATAACTGTTGGAGTTGCTACTACTATAACAAAGCATAATATAGATGAGGCTTTTAAAATCATAGACTTAGCTGAAAGATTAGGTGTGGATATATTTATGCATTATAACTTCATCCCAACAGGGAGAGGGAAAGATATAGTGGAATTAGATTTGTCTCCTGAGGAGAGAGAGTATTTACTTACAAGAATGGCCTCTGAGATCTATAAGAGAGATTTGTCTCTTCTATCAACTGCTCCACAGTACAGTAGAGTGTGTAGCCAATATTCAACATTTAGCCTCACTCATTTTGATACTTTTAGTAAAGAAAATAAGGATGTTGGATTTCTAGCAGAATTTGTAGGAGGATGTGGGACTGGAAGGCTATATTGCGGATTACAACCCAATGGAGATATAATTCCCTGTGTTTTCATCCCAATAGTGGTTGGGAATATAAAATCTGACGACTTCTTGGATATATGGCACAACTCTGAAGTTTTTAGAAAAATAAGGGATAGAAAGAGTTTTGAAGGATGTGGAACTTGTAAATATGTAAATATTTGTGGTGGTTGTAGAGCAAGAGCTTTTGGCTATTATGGGGATTTACAAGCTCCTGATCCAGGTTGTATTATAAACAAGAAGTATTGGGAAGAGCTTAAACTCGAAAAAATTGAACTAGTTATGCAAGCTTATTAATTGTTATTTTATATTTAATTTATTATTAATAATAATTATTTATTATTTAATATTTAAAAATGGTATCCCTTATGTAGTTTAACGCTCCAACGACATTGGTAAAATTAAGAGATGAGTTTTCCTTTGCCTCTTTATTGTCTCCTATAGATATCGAGAGACCAACTTTTCTGAACATTGGCACATCTCGTTCATCATCTCCGATTGCTATAAAAGATTGTAATGGGACATCTAATATATCTGATAATTTAGAAGTAGCCCAACCTTTGTCAAGTTCTTTTGGAACAATCTGTATCGCAAATGGGTACCTAAGCATCTTAAAATATGTTAAATCTAAGTCTTTCATAAGCAATTTCTCTAAAGCGTTTATGTTATCGGTTAAACATGTTATTGCTACTTTATTTTCCCTAAACCAAACTTTTAGCTTAGTCTCTGAAACTTTTTTAGCTATATCTTGTTTAACTCTTTCGATTATATCAGCTAATTTTGGCATCTCATGGAAATATGTATACTCTTTTAGCTCTTTTGGGAAATAGATACATCCACCATTTTCCCCAACTATGCATCTGGGGATTATACCAATACCTCTAAACAATCCCTCTAAATAAGATACGTTTTTACCAGATATCGGTATAATCTCAAGTTTTTTTGA
Organism: Ferroglobus sp.; assembly: GCA_015523665.1. Taxonomy (GTDB): domain Archaea; phylum Halobacteriota; class Archaeoglobi; order Archaeoglobales; family Archaeoglobaceae; genus WAJX01. The sequence goes on along the minus strand of WAJX01000074.1, from coordinate 153 downwards.
TAATTCTTTAAGTTTATTAACGACTTCAATTTTTATAGGTTCACCATGTTTGGATAATACTCCATCTATATCTAAAAGTAAAATTTTGTAAAACATATTGATATTTTATAATGAATGTATCATGTTATTTTAGCCTCCTAAACTCTCTACAGC
>WAJX01000073.1 GCA_015523665.1 Ferroglobus sp. | reverse complement strand
CCCATAATTCCACTACTCTTGTTGCTTATAAACCTTATAGGATCGATAAATTCAAATGTAGGCCCAGAGGTGATAACAACCCTTTTATCCCTGAGATCTTTTTTATACAACTTTCTCTCAACATGCAAACAAATTTTATCAATATCTGGGAATTTGGCCTTTCCCTCCTCATATCTTGGCTCTACGAACTCAACACCCATATTTTTTAGAATTTCAATAGATTCTCTAACAGCCTCATTATTAATCATTGCTCCATGCATAGCGGGAACAACTATGACTGGTTTTCCTGAGCCTAGAGCTGTTGTTGCCATTGTAGTTACTGGAGTGTCATCTATTCCGTGCGCAATTTTCGATATGGTATTAGCGGTTGCGGGAGCTATTAAAAATAGATCAGCAATATCATTTCCAAGGAGTTCAACATGCTCTATCTTTCCAGTAAGTTCTGTTATAACCTCATTATCGGTCGCAAATTCTAATGCATTGGGATGTATTATCTTCCTCGCTGATTCACTCATAACTGCTATAACCTCAGCTCCTCTTCTTATTAACTCTCTTGCAAGTTTAACGGATTCTATTGCAGATATACTGCCAGTTACTCCGAGTACGATCTTTTTACCCTTGAGCTTTCTACTCTTACTACCTCTAATCTTTGTGAGATGCATTTCTCATTCCCCTCTGATTAACTTATTCAACCCCTCTCTATCCAGCTCTCCTCTCTCTATTGCCCTTCTGTAGCGAGGTATTTTTAAAACTTGCTCGATTTTCGAAATCTCCTCTTCAATTTCAACATCTCTTCTTTCTCTCTTATCGATTAAGATTTCCTCTTCCTCTTCAAAAATTATTTTTTCTATATGGAATCTTCTTTCTGGCTCTCTCACTCTCTCTTTTTTAATAATTCTCTCAACAGCATCCTTCCACGAATTTTTCCACGGCTCATCTGATCTTATATGGTAATTTCCGCTTTCCCTCTCAACAACGATTAGATCGTATGGACATGAATTCTCGCATGCTCCGCAAAAGTTGCAAAAATCAGAGTTGAAATAAACTCTTCCTCTATCTTTTGAAACATACCAAACTCTATTATGCTTACATATCCTTATACAAGCCCCACATCCAATTGGATCGCACCTATACATCCTAAATTCATATAAAAATAGACTTCCATCGAAGGGTTTTGTTGTTTCAATCGCATCATAGGGGCAGATTTTAACACAGTATGCACAGTTCGAACATCTCTCCCCATTCACAGTAACTTCTGCAACTTCACGAACTTCAAACTCTATCCTCTTCCCTCTAACTTCAATAGCATTTTCCGGGCATACATCTTCACAGAGCTTACAATAATCGCATTCGCTCTCATCGATGAGCAAATCTGAATAGGGATTTATATTTTCAGGTGTAATTTCTTTCTCAATAAGTTTAAAAACGTTACAAAACTCTCCACATACACCACAGAGATTACACTTATCTCTATCAACAGAGACCTTCCCCACAACATCCTCATTCCTTTCCTTTATATCCCCCCTTCTCATCTTTATCTTCCTACTTATCGCTTTTGTGGGACAGACTTTATAGCATAGAGTGCAATTTACACATCTATCATTTATCTTTGTAAAAACTGAAGGGAAAACTGGAAGCTCGTTTTTTTCTACTTTTCTATTATTTATATAGAATTCAAAAGCATTAAAGGGACATACAACGAAGCAAATCCCACAATATGCACATTTCGTATGATCAAGAGTTATAGCAGGCATTTCAAGTCCAATAGCTATATCATGTATCGGGCCAAGTTCTATAGCATTAACTGGACAAGCGAAAACACATATTCCACATCCATTACAAATTTTGTAATCGTAAACAAGAACTCTAATCTCTCCACTTTCCGTGGTTTCCTTCCATATCATCTTTTCTTCATTTTCATCTTTTTCACTTTCATCTCCACTTTCTCTCAATTTTCCCACACGCTGAATAAGTCTAAACTTTACATCCTCCACCTCAACCTCTCTTTCAATCATATTCAATCCCCTTTTCAATTTCCATTATTCTCTCTACAAATTCATCAAAGCTTCTGGCAACTTCATTAGCCTCTCCAGAAGAATGCCAAAACATTGCAATTCTCTCTGGATTAATTCTACTTCCCTTCAATAGCTCTTTAAGAGCTTTTATTCTATTCATTGCATGATAATTTCCAGTTTTAAAATGACACTCTCCAATCCTACACCCAAGAATTGCAACCCCATCGATACCGTTTTTCAATGCACGTAATATCCATTCTGGATCTACTCTCCCAGAACAGAGAGTTCTTATTATTCTTATATTCGGCTTATACTGTATCTTCGTTATACCAGCAAGATCAGCAGCCGCATAACCACAAAAATGACAAGCAAAAACTAAGATTAGTGGATTTATATTCTTCTCCATTGATAAAGCGTCTATCATAGCTGTCATAACCTTTTCATTAAAAAACCCCATATCTATCGCATCAGATGGACATGAAGCTATACAAACCCCACACATAACACATGAGTTAGGATCTATCTTTGCTTTCTTCGACTTCTCATCAAAGACAACCGCATTAAAATTACAAACCTCAAGACATATCCCACAACCGATAC
>WAJX01000072.1 GCA_015523665.1 Ferroglobus sp. | reverse complement strand
TAAGAGTTTTGAAAGAATGCTAGATGAGTATTATAAGCTCAGAAATTGGTCTCTTTAATTTTATTCTATATATTATATTATTATATTTAATAATATTTAAATTTAAAAAATTAATTTGCCTCTTTTATTCTCGATTTTCCTGGAGGTAAGAATTTCATTATTTCATCAGGCGTAGCTATACTCCTAACCAAATATTTGTCTTCTCCAGCCATCTCTGCAAGCCTTTTTGCAATCTCAATACTCAGCTTATTTGGCTCTTTGTCACCTATCTCTAGCTCAACATAATAATCACAGTATTTTTTAACACCCTCAAGAGGGCCACCAAAAACTCTCAGATTTTCCAAATCAACACCAACTCCAGCTTTTAGTTCTACAGTCATATAATTTCTCCTTCCCTCTATGTAAAAGCTCCCTTTAGGTAAATATTCTCCTGACTTTGCATGTCTTTTAACTTGCTCAGGTTTAACATAGTAAACCTCACCACTATGCTTGGACTCTTTCCATAAAGCTGAATATATAGCAGAAAATTCTCCAGCTTCTTTTAAACTCCTTTCTCCAGCCTCTTGTCCAAGTTTTAGGATTGTAACCGCCCCCCCTGGAGTTTGAGTATGGAAGAAAAGATCTCTACTTTCCATATGTTTCGAAACTATCTCCTCATTCATTTCAGCATTTCTCCCACCTATAACAAGATAACCCTCAGTTGTGAAATACCATCTATACTTCTCATACCACTCTCTTTTTCTAACAATCCTACTACCAACAACGAATCTCACATCTTTCTTAGAATCTTCAATCTCTTTTTTAGTTTTCTTTATAGCTTTTTCAACACCTTTCAACTTTTCTTTAAGCTTTTTAGCTAAAGAATAATAGTGATCTGCATTTTCATAAATTGAACGATCTAAGAAAATTTCAAACTCATATCCAGAAATTTTTAATGTTAAAGAATTATTCTTAGGATTTACTTTTACGACGTTTTTGAGCTTACCAATTCTTTTCTGTTCCTCGACAATTTTAATTATCTCATCCCAGCTTTTATTCTCTCTAGCTTTTTTAAAAGCTGAATATAGGGTGTTTACGACTTGGAAGTTTTCATAGATTAAGTCTCCTATCCTTTGATATCTTTCTATTTTATTTTCAATATTTCTTTTTGCCTCTAATTGGGTTTTAAGTCTAAATTCCAGCTTTTCTAATCTCTCATTCACTTCCTCTTTTTCAATCATCTCAACCTCAAATCTAGCATAGAATTCATCAACCGCATTATTGTAATTTTCAAAAAATTTCTTTTCAAAATCTTTGTATATTAAGAGACTTATAGGCTGAAAATCAATGAATTCATTATCCTTTAAAATTATCTGTGGTTCAAAACTCTTTTCAAAGTTAAATATATCTCTGACAGCTCTAAAAATCTTTTTTTTCTCTTCTTCAGTTAAATCTCTACCACTCTTCTTTTTGTCAACTTCAGCTCTTAGCAATATCTCCTCTGCATAAAGCCCTCCAATTCCCAATTTTACAGCTAGATCTTTCACCACCTCTCTCTCACTTAAAATCTTCTCCAAACTTTCCAAATCCTTAATATCGAAAGGTGTTAGTCTCTTCTCTGGGAATTCATATTCATCTCCTATTTTTAAATCTCTTAGAGATGCTAAAACCTTAAAACTCTCATCAGTAACAACTATGTTACCCTTCAAAAAAAGTTCGGCAATCAGATATTTTCCTCCTTGAAATTCTATAATTACCACTCTATCAAAATCGTACTGCTTCACTTCTTCAATCCTTAAATCTTCTAAGTGCTTTCTCAATAACATTGCAAAAGGACTGGGAAATCTAGGACTCTCCTTTGGAAATCTCGTGAGATGAAATCTTTTACCAGCTTGGATTACAACATCTCTTCTACCTCTACCCCTAAGTTTTATTCTTATCTCATCTGGTGGATAATGATAGACTTTATCAACTCTCAATCCTACGATATCCATATCCCTTATACATGCAAAAATATCAAGGGATGACATCGAACGTAGTGAGCGCTGTTGATTTTGTAAGACTAAACCCATAACAAAATTTTTTCTGAGAGATTAAAAACATATTCGAAATTGTTAAGTTATCGTATCTCAACTAAAAAATATGGATAGAATTGAAGAACTCACAAACCAAATCGTAGAGAAGTTTGAAAGAAAAGGAATTAAGGTTAACAAATCTGAAATAAGAAAGAGGTTTAATCTCCTAATAAATGAGTTTAAAGTCCCAGAAAGTGAAGCTATAAGGACTATGACAAATTTTCTTTTAAGAGAATACGGACTTTCAAGAGAAGAGGTATTTGAGAGAGAATCTCCTCTTATAAAAATAGGTGAAATTGAAAAGGAGGGGATGTGGATAACTCTAAAGGCTAAAGTTGCTCAGCTTTGGGATTCCAATTCACCAAATGTTTCGCAAGTTGGATTAATTGGTGATGAAACTGGAATGATAAAGTTCGTTATATGGGCTAAATCTGGAAAGAGAGAAGTTGAGGAAGGAAAGAGTTATCTCTTTAAAAATGTTATAACCGATTCCTTTCAAGGGAGGTTACAAGTAAACATTAACAGAATGAGTGATATTGAAGAGATCGATGAAGACATACCTCTTCCTCCAAGAGAGATTGAAATTGTAGGAGCTTTGATTGCGATACAGCAAAATAGTGGATTGATAAAGAGATGTAAAGAATGTGGAAGAGTTTTAACAAAAGATCTGTGTGCAATTCATGGAAAAACAGATGGCTATGACGATCTCAGAATAAAGGGTGTAATAGATGATGGAGAGAATGTATATGAAGTTATCTTAAATGAAGATAATATAAGATCTCTAACTGGGATTGATGTTGAAAAGGCTAAAGAAATTGCTCAAGAGAAATTAGATAGAAATGCAGTTTTAAATGAGCTAAAATCAAGATTATTTGGGAGGTATTTTGAGATTAAAGGGATAAGAGGGGGGAGATACCTATTAGTTAAAGACGTTAGCTTCTACAAACCATCTCCAAATGAGTTTACTTTGGAGGGTTTTGCATGATAAGAAAAAGAGAGGTAGCAAGAAGAGTTTTTGCATATGAACTAATTAGATCGATCCATCAGATTGGAGATGAAGGTGAGAGATCCCCCAAATACGTTCTAACCCCAACTGGGGAGAGAGTTAATAGGATATTCTCAGTTGCTGCCTTACTCGATAAGGAAGAGATAAGACCAGATTCAAACATCTGGAGACTTAGACTTAGTGATCCAACTGGAGTTTATTACGCTTATGTAGGAAGGTTTCAACCAGAAGCTCTCGAAACAGTTATAGAGATTGAAGCTCCAGAGTTAGTGGCTATAGTTGGGAAAGTTAGAGTTTTTGAAGGGATGAAAAAGCTCGTTTCTGTAAGACCAGAGAATATAGTTCCAGTCGAGATTGAAGTTAGAGATTATTGGGTTATCGAAACGGCAAAAAGGACTCTTGAAAGAATAAAAGCAATGGAAAATGAAGAAGATGAGGATGCAAAGCTCGCAATGAAGATTTATTCACCAAATCTTGAGGAGTATAAGAATATGGTAAAGCAAGCTGTGAGTGCTATAAGGGAAGAGATAAAGGTTTTTGAAGAAGAAAAAAGCGAGGAAGAAATTGAAGAATTCGAATTTGAGTTTGAAGAGGAGGAATGGGATCTCTCAGATTTATTAGAGGAGTGACAACAATATCCTTAAC
>WAJX01000071.1 GCA_015523665.1 Ferroglobus sp. | reverse complement strand
AAGTTATATTGTGAATCTGAAAATGGAAGTGGTATAGAGAATATTGAGATTGTAGAAAGTGATGATATAAAAGGGAGTTTTGAGATCTTCTTTAATGCAAAATACCTTTTAGATATTTTGCAAAATGTGGCAGATGATAAAGTTATGTTTAAGTTTAGGGATGATGAGAGTTCTTTTCTTATAAGAGGAATGGAAGATTTGTTTTTTGTAAACTTGTTAATGCCAGTAAGAATGTAGAAGTTTGTTTTCTTTAATTTTTAAATTTTTATTCAATTTTTATTTATTTTTTTTATTTTAATTTTTATTTTTTGTTAAAATTGATAATTTTTTCTGTAAATGTTAACATAATAATAAGATGGCAGAAAAGTTTAATGCTAAAAAAAGAAAGGAATTTTTAGAGATATTAAAAAAAGGTGGAACGATAGTTCAGGCTTGTAAAGCAGTAGGAGTTTCTTTCCCTACTGTGAAAAAGTATAGAGAGAAGAACCCAAAGTTCAATGAGAAAGTTCAGGCTTATTTAGATACACAGGTGGAGATGGTAGCTTCTGCTTTATATAAGAAAGCTCTTGAAGGCAATGTTACTGCTCAGATATTTTTCTTAGTAAATAGAAGTCAAGGCAGGTCTTGGGCTTCTGAGAAGTGGAGTAATGTTAATCTTATTAAGGCAGATATTACCAGCAGGAAGAGTGAAACACTTAATATTATAAATAGCTTATCTGAAGAGGATAAGAAATTGCTGAAAGAATTTGGAGACAGGATTATGAGGTTACTTAGGGATAGAAGAGGAAGACCTCCAAAAAAATTAAAGGAAGAGCAAAATCCTAAACTACTTAATTAGGAGGGGTTGATGAGGATTCTTGTTTGTGTAGATGTTCAGAATTTGTTTTATGTGTTTCAGAAGGACGGGTATAAAATAGATTTTGGAAAGTTAAAAAAGAAAATTATGGAAGAGCAAATAAACAATAATGAGTATCAATTTAATGCTTATTTTTCTGCTTTAAAGACTGATATAGCTAAGCGGTTTAAGGCTATGCTGGAATACAATGGTTATTGGACTAATGTTAAGGAGACTTTTGAGGGAGATAAAGATATTGATGTTAGAATTGTTACAGATATATTGGGAAGAGTCTTAAATGGAGAAAAATTTGATAAACTTGTCCTTGTTTCTGGTGATGGAGATTATTCAGATATGATAAGAATTCTAAAGGATAGAGGAAAGAAGGTTGTTGTTTATGCTTTGAAAGAATTGTTTTCTAGCAAACTTAAGGTAGCAGATGAAATAAGGTTTATAGAGAAAGAAGAGATTTTATTTGAGGAAGAAGAAGATAATCCTTTAACCCATGAGGAAAATGTCTGTTCAGAGTGAGTTGTTAGAGATAGAGAAGCTTATAGGGAAATTTCAAGGGAATGCTAAGAGAGTAGCAAAGTTGATGTATAAGGAGTTTCTCAAGGGAAACTCTTTAGGGTTTAGTATTTATGATCTTTTGACTATGCAAGTAGAACCTGATTTTTTATCTTTTGTCAGTTCTATAACTCTTGAGACAGGAAGAAGATTTAGTTTTGAGGATCATAGATATTTATATCAGATTTATAAAGAAGCCTCAGAAAAGAAGGTTGGAGATAAATTGCATTGGGTGATTAATAAAGGTGCTCAGATGGGTCTTTCTACTTTTGCAATACTTTTTAGTCTTTATAATTGTAGGTATAGGTTTGATAGTGGTACAATTTATTTCTTTCCTACAAGATCAGATGTTTTTGATTTTTCTAAGACCAGGATAGATCCTATCATAGAAAGGAATCCTGATTATTTTGATCTTGAGGGAGAAGTAAATAATGCAGGGATAAAGAACATTGGAAAAAGTTTTCTTTATTTCAGAGGAATGAAGACTTCTATGCAGATGAAGGCTGTACCTGCTGATATGCTTATTTTTGATGAGCTTGATGAAGTAAGTTTATCTGATAGACAGATGGCAGAAGAAAGAATTTCTCATAGTCCTTATAAATGGGTGATAGAACTTTCTGTTCCAAGTGTTCCTGACTATGGAATAGATAAATTATTTCAGAAATCGGATCAAAGACATTGGGTAATTAAATGTGTACATTGTAATCATGATGTTTGTTTGGAAGAAGAGTTTCCAAAGACTCTTAATCAAGAAATTCCTTTTTATAAGGAGAAGAATGGAGAGATATTCCTTGTATGTCCAAA
>WAJX01000070.1 GCA_015523665.1 Ferroglobus sp. | reverse complement strand
GGATTATCTTGTATGATAATTTCAAACTCTTTGAATTGATTTTCATAACCATTGTATATCGGTATTATTACATACTCTCCATCTTGAATTATGAGTCTACTCTTATCTTTAGCCCCAATCTTCTCAGCCAATTTTCTAACTTCCTCAGCTTTACTTTTTTCAACTTTTATAGCTTTCATAAGTTAAGCTGAAATCAGATCAGAAAACCATTTAGGGAAGGCAAAAAACTTTTCACCATCTCTGAAGAATAGTACTTCATCACCTATCTTTACTTCATACTCTGGTTTTTTTGCAATGAATGCATATTCTCCATACACTTCGATAGCTGTGTCATCAACATTAACAATAACTCCCTCACCGAGTTCCTCAAATTTTGCAATGACTTCTCCCTCATTTAGATTTACCTTCTCACCGCTTAAAATGTCAATTCCCTTTTTTACATTAGTCACTAAAATATACCTTCCTCTTTCAAATACCACATCTCCTTTCTCAAATTCTGGAAACCTAACCAGATATGTAACTCTATAGAAATCAACTCCATCCCTTTTACCGGCTAATTTTTTACTCTCTACGATTTTGGCTCCATAGAGATTAGAGATTTTCCTTGCTACTTTTTTTGCTATTTTAGAATCTCCTAAGTAGAAGTCAAATCCTTCTTTTCTCTCCTCCACCTTTGTAAGGAAAGCTTTTTGATTTTCAATTTCTTTCTCAAGCATTTCATGTATGATTTTAATAGTAGAATCAACTTCATGCTTTCTCAATTTTCTGTTATCCGCTCTTAATTGAATTATCGCTTCATAATATCCCCCAGATTCTCTGCTACATTTTATACATAGCTCCTTATTAATTCTAACTTCAAAATTGCCATTAAATTCGATATTATCATTTCTCACCTCCCCTGAAATTATATAGGTGTAGAAATGCCCATCACCAATTATCTCGAAGTTCTTTATAATAAATTCTTCATGAATTCTCACTCTTCTTTCTATTTCATCCCATAAAGCTTTGTTAAATTCAAGATTTACAAATTTACCACGAACTTTAAAAAACTTACACTTTGGACATCTAATCAGAGTGATAACTGGTGGTAGGTAAACCAAGCTCTCCCTTTTTGCTAAACATCTTCCACATACAGTCCATTCGCTTTCTTTCCCGCAAGATGCACATTTCATTTACTTGTTATTTGTTTGGAGAGAATATAAGAGTTATGAACTATGACTACTATTATTATGGTTAGATCTCTTTAAAGTTTTGTAATGTTTTGTGATAAGCGCATATGTTTTTTAATTTTAAAAGAAATTTAATTTTTTAATGAATGAATTAAAGAATGAATTAAAGAAGTGTATTCAATGTGGGACATGCACCGCAAGTTGCTTTTCTGGAAGAGTAACAGCATTGAACATGAGAAAGATTGTGATGGATTATCTATCGAATGAAAGATCAGTCGATGTTCATGATGAGATATGGTTCTGCTTGTCATGTTATGCATGTCAGGAGAGATGTCCCAGAGGGATAAAATTAACAGAGATTATCCTTAAAGCGAGACAGAGAATTACAAGAAAAAAGGGCCTACCAGGAAGGCTTTCATTAGCTTTGAATTCTCTTAAAAAATTTGGAGCTTTGGTTGTAGCTAAAGAAGAGCATGTAAAGATGAGAAAATCTCTTGGGTTACCCTTGTATCATGCACAGTTTGATGAAAAAGCGAGAAAAGAAATTGAAAAATTGGTGGAAAAGTACAGTGAGGGTGTATTAATATGAAGTTCTTTCCGGGATGTATGATACATAACAGATATTTTGGAATTGAGAAGTCAATATATTACATTTTTGAAAAACTTGAAGAGGATATCGAACCTTTGTACAATTTTTCATGTTGTCCAGCTCCGGGAATAACAAAATCTATAAGTGACAAATTGTGGTTTGAAATTGCTAAGAGAAATCTGAATCTCTCCGATGATGATATTATAACTGCCTGTAATGGTTGCTTCACAACATTAAGTGAGGTTGGCAGTACTATGGGGAGAGAGGTAAGACATGTTATCGAATATCTCTATACTGATAAGATTAAAGAGATTAAGAGGAAGATTGCAAAGAGAATACCACTGAGAGTTGCTGTTCACTATGGCTGTCATTTTTTTAGACCAAGCATTCATAAGAAGTTTGTATCATCAGAAAAACCAAAGATATTAGATAAGCTTGTTAAAGTTATAGGCTCGGAGAGTGTAGATTACAGGTATAAATTTATGTGTTGTGGAGGAGGTGGTGGGGTAAGAGCAAGCTCTTTAGAAGTGGCGAGAGAATTGCTGGAGATGAAGTTGAGGGGAATTAAAGAAAGAAATGTGGATGCGATAGTTGTCATCTGCCCCCTTTGTTTGCATCAGTTTGACGTTGGTCAAAAAGAGTTGAATCAATTAGGAAAAAGATATGAAATCCCAACTATTCATTATGTGCAGTTATTAGCTATCGCAATGGGAATGGATATAGAGGAGAGTGGTATTGACATGCATGAGATAACTCCTCCTCAATTCATGGAAAAGCTTATCAGAGGAGAAAGTTTTGAGGAGTTATAATTATATATAGTTTTTATTAAATAAATTATAATATAATATTATTATAATCTAAATTATTGACTCAAAATATGGGAACTGCTAATATAGGTAAACCATAAACCAAAAAGAAAATATAAAAGGCAAAAGTAAATGCTTTATGGATGAATTTAAAGAGCTTTTTAATCTCGCGGAAGAGAGAGCAATTTTAATAGACAAAAACAATGATATGGAAGATGTTTTAGATAAAGTAAAGGAATCTGGGATATTAGGTTTGATTATTCCTAAAGAATACAATGGACTTGGAGGAGGATATTATGATGCCTGTAGAGTTTCTGAAGAACTTGCTTTAAGATGTTCAGGAGTTGCACATAGTATCGTTATTCATAACATGGCAGTTGATGCTATTAGGCTCTTTGGGAACGAAGAACAAAAAGAGAGATATTTTCCAAAACTCCTCAAAGGCTTTGGATGTTTGGCAATTACAGAAGCCAAAGGGGGTAGTGATGTCGCAAATGCTGTGAGTATGAGAGCAGAAAAAGTAGGTAATTCTTATATCTTAAATGGACATAAAGTCATGATAACCAATGGAACTTTTGGAGAGATTTTTATAGTTGTAGCAAGAACGGGAGAGGGAGCGAGAGGATTAACAACATTTATTGTGGAAAAACAAGAAGGGATTGAAGTTCATAAGATTAATCCTTCTGGTATGAGGGGTAGTGGACTTTCGAATATTACCTTTAAGGATGTGGAAGTTGGTAAGGAGGACATACTTTTATCTGAGGGTAGAGGGTTGAGAGTAGCTTTGGGAACTTTAGCCCCGAACAGAGTGCCTTTTTCAGCTATGGGTCTTGGAATTGCTGAAAGATGCTTAAATCTTGCAATAGAGAGAGCTAAATCTAGAAAGGCCTTTGGAGGAGTTTTATCAGATTTACAGGCTGTGCAATTCATGATAGCAGAAATTGCTGCAGAGGTGGAAGTTTTAAAAAGAGCTATTTATAGCTTTGCGAAAGAAATGGATGATACAAATTATGCTGGAGCTGTATGTAAACTTAAAGCTGCTGAAGTTGCAAAAAAGGCTGCTGATATAGCGGTCGAGATTTATGGTGGGTATGGTCTTATTGAGGGGACAGCAGTTGAAATAGCATACAGAGATGCAAAAGTTCTTGATATTGCTGAAGGGGCAAGTGAGATTATGAAGCTACTGATTGCAAGAAAAATATTTTCATAAATCTAAATATACATTTTCTAGATTTTTAATTTATTTGTTAATTTTTATTAATTTTTTCTAATTTTTTAATCCAGAAAATTTTTATCATTATAAATCAAATTGAAATTGGTGATGTTATGAAAGTTGTGATAATCGGTGGAGGAGCTGCAGGAATGGCTTGTGCATCGAGAGTTAAGGCTTTAAAGCCTGAATGGGATGTGAAAGTTTTTGAAGCAACGTCGTTTGTTAGTCATGCTCCTTGTGGAATTCCCTACGCGATTGAATTTGGTTTTGGTAGTGAGAAGCTTATATACTATAAGCCAGAAGTGTTCATAGAGAAGAGGGGAATAGACCTTCATATGAACTCCAAAGTTGTTGAACTTGAATATGGAAAAGTGAGAGTTGAGGAAAATGGAAGGGAGAGAAGTTACGATTGGGATAAATTGCTAATAGCTACTGGAGCTTCTCCAAAATTACCGAAAATAGAAGGAATAGATCTTGATAACATATTAACAGTGGATCTACCTCCAGATGTTGAAAAGATAAGTAAAGTGAGCAAAAAAGCTGAAGATATCGTTATAGTTGGAGCTGGATATATTGGGATAGAAATGGCTGAAGCATTTTCAACAATAGGAAAGAAAGTTACAGTTGTCGAGATGGAAGATAAACCACTTCCACAATATGATAAAGAAATAACAGATATAATAAAGAGAGAAATGGAAAAGTATGTAAATTTAAGACTTAATGAGAGGATAGTATCATTTGAGGGGAGAGATGCAGTTAGGAGAGTTATAACAGATAAAGGTGAATATCCTGCAGATCTTGTAATAGTTGCTGTTGGTGTAAAACCGAATGTTGAACTTGCGAAGATGTTAGATGTTGAACTTGGAATTACTGGAGCGATTAAAACGGATGAAAGAATGAGAACAAATGTTGAAAATGTCTATTCTGCTGGGGATTGTGCTGAAACTAAGCATATAGTAACGGGAAAACCTGTATGGTCACCTCTAGCCCCGCCCAGTAATAAAATGGGTTATGTTGCTGGAGCTAATATGGCTGGAATTGATATTAAATTTCCAGGAGTTCTTGGGACTCAATTAACAAAGTTTCATAACCTTCAGATTGCAAAAACTGGATTAACAGAAAAAGAAGCTATTGAAGAGGGTTATGACATAGTTAAAGCATTCATAGAGGCTAATACTAAAGTTCACTATTATCCGACATCTAAAAAAATATACATAAAGACTATTGCAGAAAAGAATAAAAAGAAATTGTTAGGTGCTCAAGTGGTTGGATATGATGATGTTGCAATGAGAGTGAACATATTTGCAACAGCAATACAGGCTGGATTTACTACAAAAGATTTATTCTTCACAGATCTTGGATATGCTCCTCCTTTTACACCAATATGGGATCCAGTAATCGTATCAGCCAGAGTTTTAAGATTTTAGAATTTTAATTTTTATTTATTATTTATTATTTATATTTGTTTATTTTTACATTTGTTTATTATTTAGATAATCTGAATAATTTAAAAAATTAATACTCTTAAATTAAATTGCTCTGATTTTTAATCTTTAATTTTATTTAATAAACTTTTTTAATAAACTTTAAAACGAAGATTCATTGCAAGGTTGTTATGGAGAGTATTAAGGATATAACTAATGAAATTTTAAAATGTAAAAGATGTAAACTTCATCTAACAAAAACAAATTACGTTCCAGGAGATGGTAATGAAAATGCAAGAATAGTTTTTGTTGGTGAAGCTCCTGGAAGGGAGGAGGATAAGCAGGGAAAACCATTTGTTGGGAGTGCTGGAAAGCTTTTAAATGAAACCCTTCTTAAATTTGGTATTAGAAGGGAGAGGGTTTTTATAACTAATGTTTTAAAATGTAGACCACCAAATAATAGAGACCCTCTGAATGAAGAGATTGAAGCATGCATACCTTATCTTTACAGGCAAATTATGGCAATAAAACCAGATGTGATAGTATGTTTAGGTAGACATTCTTCAAAACAAGTTTTAGGGTTTTTCGGAGAAAAGTTTAGGGGAATAACATCTGATAGAGGTAAGTTTTTTGAGGTTATGTTAAATGGGAAGAAAATTGTAATTATGCCAACGTATCATCCAGCTGCGATTCTTTATAAACCTCAACTCAAAGATGTGTTTGAAGATGATATAAAGAAGGTTGCTGAAATCATAGGAAAATTAGAAAAGAAGAGAACGCTTTTTGACTTCTTCTAAATTAAAAATATATAGATTTTATTATATTTGGTAATTATACTAACTGATTGCACAAAAAGCTCTTCCAAGAGGTGTTAATGCAATCTTAACGTTCTTTCCTTCTCTCTTCATCTCAATTAACATATCCTCTTCAAGTCCTTTGAGATGATAACTCATTCTCGCTCTTTGCGCCATATACTTTCTATGCTCTGCCATCCTTCCCTCGAGTAATTCTATCAACTTATTTATAGATTCGACTTCTCCACCGTTCTCATCAATAACCTTTAATATTTCTATTTTGTCCGAAGATATTCTCTTTAATGGTGGTATGGGAATTTCTACTACCTTTTCTATTCCTTTTTCTATCCCAGCTTCATACTTAGGCATAGCTGCATAGAGTTTACTTTTCGCAATCTGTGCTGAGATGTAACAAGCAACCATCACTGTTTTTGGAGCATCGGTTACATTTATATATATCTGACTTCCTTCCTTTATTTCTTCCCTTAGGTTTTTGAGTATCTCCAATGCTGCATTATATACATCGTATTTGTCAACCACAACTTCTTTAATATCTACCAAAACACCTAATGCCTCTCTTATCTCTTTAGCAACTTTTTTTATCACATCATCATCTATAATAATCAGATAAGCTTTTTGTATTGGATATCCACTTTCCTTTATACTTTCCATTATCCTATTCGAGTTATATCCAACCGCTACAACGTGAACAACTTTCATACCTCTTCAATTATTGTAAAACTTAATAAATTTTTCTATATTAATATAGTTACCATCAATATCACAATATTTGTGATCTAATTCTTAATAATTTAGAGGAATAATTTAAATACAGTAGAAATTTAAATCTTGATATGTTTAAAATTTATTTTATTGAAAATTATAAGACTTATTTTTTATTAAAACATGCCAGATTTATAAATCACAAGATCTGGTATCAATTTCAATAATTTCCCCTCGTGGAGTTTTTTCCTTAAAAATTTGTCCCTCAAACCTGTAAACTTCTGTATCATCAATCAACCATGCATCTGGTGGTAATCCGGCTTTAAAGCACGTTTGCACTAAAAATTCCTCCTCATCAAATCCATGTTCAACTGCTACTTGTGGCAATAAAAGACCACTGAATGCTCCTCTTTTAATTATGAGGCCATGTCTTCCTATTTCAATATGTTTTGGTAAATCTCTCCTATTCTTAACTACTATTTTTTCTGGCTGAGTTAAAACTGTTACCTCAACAATTATCTCATCCATCTCCTTTAGCTCTACTGGAGGGAATCTCGGATCTTGAGTTGCTGCTGATATAGCAGAATCAACTATTGCATCATCTAATCTTTTAATCGGATAAGGAAATCCAATACACCCCCTCAACATTCCTCGTTTTGTTAAAGTCGTGAAAACTCCTCTTTTTTCTTTGAAAACACCTTCTAATCTTTTTTTAATTACCTTACTTTCTTTTAAATACGTTTCAATCGATTCTCTTGCAAGATTTACCGCTAATTTTCCCTCTTCAGCTGTTAAAAGTTTCATATCCTAATTAAGTTAAAATGATATATTACTTTATCCTACAGATTGCATGTGGTTTGGAATAGATATAGGAGGGACTTATACAGATGTAGTTGAATTTGAAAATTTCAGGCATGTAATGCATCTAAAAACAGAAAAGGTTATGGAAAATCCAGAAATTCTCAAAAAATTTGATAAATGTGTTGTTGGTATAGCTTCATGGGTTAGGGATAATAAAATATTGAAAGCTCCAAATATTCCAAATATAAAGAATGTAAATAAGCTTCTCGAATCTTTTAAACTGGAAAACGATGCAAATTGTTTTGCAGTTTATGTAAAGCATTTGGTGAAAGAGGATAACATAATTGCGATAACACTCGGTACTGGAGTTGGAGCAGGACTTATTTTGGATGGAAAGTTGTATAAAGGAAGAGGACTTGCTGGAGAGATAGGACATGTCTTTATTGGTGATGATGAGAAGTGCGTCTGTAATAACTTTGGACATTTGGAATGTCATTTCAGTGGATGGAGAATAAAAAGAGATTTTGGAAGAGAAGCAAAAAGGGAGGAACTTTTAAATTATAAAGGATTTAAAACCCTTTGTATTGAGATAAGTAGGGCTATAATGCTCTTAGATGTTGATGTTGTGGCTATAGGAGGTAGATTGGGAAAGATATTTAAGCGTGAAGACTTCTCTAAGATATATAAGTATTTACCATCTGAGTTTAGACCTAAGATAGTCATAATCGATGATGAGCTTGCGGTTGCAAAAGGAGCATCTATACTTGCGAGGGAGATGTATGATTGAGGAAGCTGCAAAAAAAATTGAAAGCATGGAGATAAGGGGAGCATCGAATATTGCAAGATTTGCTGTTGAAACTCTTATGAGATATGCAGATACAATTTCAGATGATTTCGACAATAAGATGAGGATAGCATCTCAAAGATTACTCAATACGAGGCCAACAGCTGTAAGCTTATTCAATGCTATAAATTATGTTATGAACTACCAAGGAAGTAATGTTGAAGAGAAAAGAGAGGATTTAAAAAGAAGAGCCACGGAATTTATACATTGGGTAGATACAGCGAAAATGAAGATAGCTGAGATAGGAGCTAGGAGGATTAAGAAGAATTCTATTATTTTAACCCACTGCAACTCTTCTACAGCTATTGCAGTGATAAAAAAGGCTTATGATGAAGGAAAAGTTAATGAGGTCTTTGTAACTGAATCAAGACCAAGATTGCAAGGATTATTAACTGTTAAAGATCTTTCAGAGGTTGGCGTTAAGATAAATCTAATCGTTGATAGTGCTGTGAGATTTTTTATAGAAGAGATAGATTACGTTATAGTCGGAGCTGATACGATAACAGCTAATGGAGCATTGATAAATAAGATAGGAACGTCTCAAATAGCACTTATAGCAAAAGAAGCAAGAGTACCATTCATAGTTGCTGCTGAAACTTATAAGTTCAGTCCAAAAACCTTACTGGGAGAACTTGTGGTTATTGAGGAGAGGGATGCTAAAGAGGTTGCTGGAGATGATATACTCTCTCTTAACAATGTCTTTGTTAGAAATCCTGCATTCGATGCCACTCCCAGAAATTACATTGATTTAATAATAACTGAGATAGGTGCCATTCCTCCAGAAATGGCATATTTGATTATTAGAGAAAGACTTGGTTATCCCAAGATCCATAACGAGGAAATTGTAATATCACCACATCATTTTGAGTAAACTAATGGTATAATAATAGCGATAATACTATTATTTTTAATCATTTATATCTGTTTTTATTTATAATTTTTTTAAATTAATCAAACTTTATCAAACTTTATGTTACAAAAAATTTAAATATAGTTAAAGTAGAGCTTTAAAAATTATAGGTGAGTGAAATGGTTTCGGATGTGATTAAGGAGAAGGTTGTAGAACTTGCAAAAGCGATAATGGAGAGCGAGGAATATAAAAATTTTGTTGAGAAGGAAGAGGCTTTGAGGAATAACGAGGAGATACAAAGTATGCTTGCTGAGTTTCAGAGTTTGCAGCAGGAGTTTATAACACTACGCATGTCTGGAGAGGTAAATGAAGATTTAATTTCGAAATTGAATCAAATTCAATCCGCTTTGAATGAGAAAGTAGCTGTGAAAGAGTTCATGGAGGCTTATACCAGATTTATAAATATGCTTGGGGAAGTTGGAGATATATTAAGCAATGAGTTAGAGTTTGATTTTGCAGAAGTTTATAGGAGTTAATTTAACCCCTCAATGAACTTTTAAAATAGAGATATAAAAATATTTGCAAATTTATTTACAAATCATTTATTTAACTTTTATTTAACTTTTTCCCATTTGTAGAGTTCAATTATCTCAGCTAAAGTTCTTCCCTTTTCTTCTATCTCCCATCTAATTCTGTCTTCATGCTTTTTTATTTCTAATGCTCTTTTAGCTATCTCAAATGCTCTCTCTTTAGGAATTACCATTACTCCATTGTCATCAGCTACGATCCAATCTCCAGGGTTTACTTCAACTCCTCCACAAACGACTTTTACATTGATCTCTCCGAATCCCTTTGGTTCTCCAGCATTCGGCACTTCTTTCTTCACAAAAATTGGATAACCAAGCTCTTTTATGTCATCCACATCTCTTACCGCTCCATCTATGATCACTCCTTCAATTCCTTTATTGATGCAACTCCTTGTGGCAAGCTCTCCCCATACCGCTGCAGTATCACCAGAACATTTTATAACTATAATATCTCCTTTTCCAGCAACATCAATCGCTTCGACAGTTTTAGCCCAGTCTCCATCCATTGTGCTTACTGTAATAGCTTTTCCAACAATCTTTTTTCCTTTAACAATTGGATAAATCCCATCCATAGCCCTTGCTCTATGCATGGCATCGCTTATATTCGGAGTTGAAACTTTCATTAGCATCTCCCTTATCTCCTCTTCTATCCTCTTTCTTTTCAGTTTGGCTTTTTCCCCAATTTTCCATGCCTTATCTATTGCTTCTCTAATTTTTCTGGCTGATTCAACAACGTTTCCAGATTTCACAATATTACTTCCGACTATTACGATGTTGGCTCCCATAGAAATGCATTGTTTTGCTTTTTCAGCGTCAAGCCCTCCAGCTGCAGCAACTGGAATGTTAACTTCATTTACAGTCTTTGATAGGGCTTTAAGAGGGTCGATGCCTATCATCTGCTGGTCTATCCCAACGTGAATGTTTACATAATCTACACCGAGCTCTTCAAGCTCTTTAGCTCTTTTTACTGGATTTTTAATATTGATCAGATCTCCCATAATCTCGCAACCATACTTTCTGGCTGCTCTCAGAGCCTCTTTTATTGTAGAATTATCACTTAATGCAAGAATTATAACAACATCTGCACCACTTTTTGCAGCCATTTCAACTTCTACAGCTCCTGTATCTATAGTTTTCATATCGGCAAGAATTTTACAATCTTTAAATCTCTTCTTTAACTCTCTTATCGCATTCATACCTTCACTCTTTATTAATGGTGTTCCAGCTTCAATCCAATCAGCTCCTCCTATTAACGCTTCTTCAGCGATTTCAATTGCCCTTTTCAATTCAAGTAAGTCTAATGCAACTTGTAGGACTGGTTTATCCATAAAAAATTGATTACGAGTTTGGATAAAAACTTTCCGCATTTTTAATTTAAAATGATAAAAATAGATAAATAAAATAAGTAAGAATAAAAGATAAACTAAAATTAAATTAAAAAATAGAAATACAAGTTAGAGGAGCAATGGTAACATTATAGCTCCCATACAACTAACTCTTCTAATATTGAAGAAAAAAGTCGACATACCTATCGGAATTGCTGAAGTATAGATTAAAAGTCCATTAATCCCGTTAAAAATCGCAACAGAGGATGAGAGAATTATCAATGATATTATGGAGATTTTCGATGCGGTAAGCTTAGAGATCATCTTTGTAAAAAAGATTGCCAATAACAATGTGAGAGGAAGAGCAATAAATGAGACAGCTATCGATAGCGGGGGAATAAAATACAGTTTTGAGGGTGAGACAAGAGAAGATACAGCATCAGCGACACCACTTCTAACATGATCTGCTGAAATTAGGACTGCAAAGTTTAAAAAAGCATTTGAAGTGTTTGCAGAGCTGATCGTTGCTATATAACTCTCTGGATCTTTTGAATTACTTGAAGCTAAAGCTGTTGCTATACCTGAACTCATTCCAGGAAATAGGCTAACATACATCCCAGCAAAAGCTCCTTTAAATGAATCCTTTAAGCTGGGAATTCTTAGCTCGATCTCTTGCTGAGGGACTTCAACCTCACTGATCATTCCTTGAATCAAAACTGGAGCTCCAAACAATCCAGAAAGTAGTGGAAAGAGAATTGAAATCTGGCTTTTATCGTAGAACTGTGCT
This sequence comes from Ferroglobus sp., assembly GCA_015523665.1. Taxonomy (GTDB): domain Archaea; phylum Halobacteriota; class Archaeoglobi; order Archaeoglobales; family Archaeoglobaceae; genus WAJX01. The sequence goes on along the minus strand of WAJX01000070.1, from coordinate 7,906 downwards.
GTATACCCGAGAAATCCTGAAGAGAGGAAAACCAACATAAAATAAAATCTCTTTTTCATTCCAGACAGGCTTCCACCTAATGGATCTCTTTCGGTAATTAGCAGGATAAGCAATGTGATTATTATTGCGACTTTCGTCAATTTCTCTATAAATATGTAATTATTATTATTCCCCAATAGCATTAGGATTAAAAAAAGTGGTAGAGATATTAGAATGGATAAAAAACTTGAGAAGGCTGATATCGATATCGCTTCAAAACCTCTCCCCTCTAAAACCATCTCGTGTGATGGATAAATTGCCAAAGCTGTATCATCTTCTGGTATCCCAGCAAATGTTGTGGGGATTATGTTCACTATTGTATGGGTTATCGCCATCGAAATCAATATTATCGTTATACTAATTGGAGAGAAATGTTTAGATAAAAATGGAGTTGAAGCTATTATCATTGCAGAAAGAGTATTTGGATGTACTCCTGGAATTATTCCAGTGAAAGAACCAAGAATTATTCCTATAAGTGCCTCAACTATCATTTAGAATCTTTTTTACAATCTCAACATCAACATTGCTTATCTTAGACAATATCTCTGGATCCCTACTTCCAAGCCTCCTAGACAGCATTTCAAAATAGTCTTTAGCAACTTCTTCATCTTCTAAATCCCACATTCCGGAAAACAGAGGATGAGCATCGCAGAGAAATTCATAAGTTTTTTGTAAATCATCTTTTATGCTTTTAATCATCTCTTCACTATAAAAAAGACAATCTTTAATTATTTCCTTAACAGCATAAACGACTTTTTCAAGATTGTATTTCTTATTTGGAAAGGAGTATTTCCCTATAACATCGTCGATCTCTTTTAATGAAAGGGAAAAAATCCTTTCATTTTTTGTTAAATTCTTTGAAATTTCTGAAAGAAGGAAATAAGTTCTGGGATCTATTGGGACTTTTCTAATCTTTTGAGCTTTTTTAAGTAATACATAAAAGATGGAATCCTTCTTTCTAACATCTCTTTTTGTAACATTTGCTATCTCCTCATAACTTGGGAAAGTTGATAGAATAAACCTTATCAGAGTGTGATCCCTTTTGTTGACTCTTGATGCTATACACATGTGTTGTAACTCTTCCTCAACCTCAACGAGTTTCATAGATAACAGCTTTATTTCAATATGCATTATAAATTTTGTGAAGCATCCAGCATTAGTACAAATCAGAGCTGAAGTTGAACTTGCAATGAGATTGCTTAAGAAGTTTAGAGTAAATGGGGTGGTGGTTGAAGAATCAAAGAATGGAGTGGACATTTATTTTGATGATGTAAACGAAGCTAGAGTCTTTATATCTAAACTTAAAAGAAATAGTAGAGAGAGGTTGAGGGTTAAATCTTCAACTAAATATGCTGGATTGAGGAAAGGAAGAGTTAGGTATCTCTTCACTTATTCGGTGAAAATAGATGAGCGGAATAGGAGTTGAGGAATTCTACAAGATTAGAAGAGGGTTGAAGAGTATCAAGGATTTTGCGAGATATACGTATTATACATATCCAAGAGGTATGCTTTTCAGTATACTGATCCAGAAAAAAATAAATTGGGTAAAGATCAGATATCATGAATACGTTGCGAGATTGAAAGAGGTTGAAGAGTTTTGGAGGAAGTATAAAAAATTCCCTTCTTGGCTTAAATTGCCTCCAATTATGAGAGTTAGGATACTTCTAAAATCTCTTGGTTTTAATAAGAGGGAGATTGCTAAATTACTAAAAGATCCAGAAGACAAAGAGTTTAGCAATCTCTTATGGAATGCAATTTATAGAGACTTCGTTTACTCTCCTATAGCTGTAAGAAGTCATTTTGCAAAGGGAAAGATCGGTGAAAGGATTTTAAAAGATTATCTAGAGTCTAAAGGCTTAGATTTTAAAACTGAGAAGGAGATTAAAGAAGGAAAGACTCCAGATTTTTACCTAAATAAGCCGATAATACTTCATGATATGGAGATCAACTGGATCGAAAGCAAAGCCCTCTTCGCTGATAAAAAACTCCATGCTTATTATAGTAAGAGGCAATATAACCCTTATTTTGAGCTTTATGGGGCTGGTTTAGTCGTTTATTGGAACGGTTTTGTAAAGATGAATTCGACTTCAAAGAATTTTGTAATATCCTCTGGATACGAATTTGAAAGTGTAGATAAGATTTTTCTAAATGATATGAAGATTTTTATTGCCGATGATACTGCTGAAAAAGTTTCTGAGCTTTATAAGGCAGGGATATTTAAATGGAGGTATGGAGATGAGATGCATTCTACTAGGTTCTATCATGGTATTCTTGAGTATTTTGATAGTATAGATAGAATTAAGGTCATAGAAGCTGGAAAAGATGAAACAAAGTTTTTAAAGAGAGTTTTAAAAAACATGGGATTTGAAGTATTGGTTTTTCCTTGATTTTATTTTAACTTTTAACTTTTTTAACTTTGTTTAGCTTATTCATCATAATCTTATTCTGCCAATTTAATTGAACTATGGTAGATGAGTTAATATCCCAACTCTTTTAACCTCTCCTTAAGAATGTTTGCAGAGTTTTTTAGAGCCTTAATCTCCTCCTCTTCAAGCTCATATTCAACTACTTTTTCTATTCCATTTTTACCAAGTATCGCTGGAACACCAACTGCAACATCACTAATGCCATATTCTCCTTGAAGTACTACGCTTGTTGGTATCTCCTCTTTCGTGTCATTGACTACAGCCTTTACCATTCTAAATATGCTAACCGCTGGCCCAAAAACTGTAGCACCCTTTCGTTTTATAACCTCTGCAGCGACAAATCTTACTTGATTGAGTATATCGCTCCTATCAACATCACCACTTATTTCAGCAATACTCCATGGAATAAACATGCTATCTCCATGCTCTCCTATTATCCAAGCCTTTTTCACGTCAACTCCTGCTGAATGAAGCCTTTCTTTTAGCCTTGCTGAATCAAGCATGTTTCCCATTCCGAATACTTCATTTCTTTCTTTGCCACTCTCCTTCCACATTATGTAGGTCATTATATCCATAGGATTTGTTACCACTATTATTTTACTCTCAGGTGAGTTTTCCATTATTCTCTTTGCGATATCTTTTATAATCCCGGCATTCTTTGTTGCCAGATCAAGCCTAGTCATCCCAGGTTTTCTAGCAAGTCCGGCAGTGACTACTATCACATCACTCTCTTTTAGGAGACTGTAATCTGACCCACCAACTACTTCTGGATATTTATCGATTGCAGATGCGGCATGAGCTAGATCCATCGCTTCTCCTATAGCTATATCTTCAGCAATATCCACCAGTGCGATTGTATCTATATCCAAATTCATAATACATGTAAATGCTGAAGTTGAGCCAACTCTGCCTGCTCCAACAAATCCGAGTTTCATGGAATCACCTATTGGAAATGTTTTTATGAGAATAAAAGTTTACTGCATGCGTAAGATAAAAATATCCTTTGCCAATATCATTGTTATCCTTAGATTAATGTAATCTGATCATAGATAAATACTCAACTTCAATAATGTAAATATAATAAATAGAATAATAAATAAATGAAAAATAAATAAATTAAAATTAAATAAAATTTAAAAAAATAATAAAAAGAGGGGATATCTATGGAATTAGAAAAGCTTAGATTTGGAACAGAGCTGATAAAAAGAGGGTTTGCAAAAATGCAAAAAGGTGGAGTTATAATGGATGTAACTAATGCTGAGCAAGCTGGAATAGCTGAAGATGCTGGAGCAGTTGCTGTTATGGCATTACATAAAGTACCGGCTGATATAAGAATGTCTGGAGGAGTTGCAAGAATGGCTGATCCGAGGATAATAGAGGAAATAATGGATGCAGTCACAATTCCAGTTATGGCTAAGGTAAGAATTGGACATTATGCTGAAGCTGAAGCTCTACAAGCGATAGGAGTTGATATGATAGATGAGAGTGAAGTTTTAACTCCTGCTGATACATTTTTCCATATAGATAAGCGGAAATTTATAGTTCCATTTGTTTGTGGAGCAAGAAATTTAGGAGAGGCTGTTAGAAGAATATGGGAAGGTGCAGCGATGATAAGAACAAAAGGAGAGGCTGGAACTGGTAATGTTGTTGAGGCTGTTAAGCATATGAGACTGATGAATTATGCAATAAATAGTGTAGTGAAAGCGGATAAAGACACATTGAAAAAGATTGCAAGGAGATTCGCTGAATCTTATCTAAGACTTCCAAGTCTTATCAGCAGTGATATGAATATAGACTTTGATGATGATACCACTATATACGAGGAGTATACTTTCTCTGAGATATGTGATGGGCTCTATGATGTCCTTTTAGATATAAAGAAGATGAAAAGATTGCCAGTCGTAAATTTTGCTGCTGGTGGAATAGCTACTCCAGCTGATGCAGCATTCATGATGAAGTTAGGAGCGGATGGTGTTTTCGTTGGCTCAGGTATATTCAAATCCTCAAATCCTGAAGCTTATGCAAGAGCTATTGTTGAAGCTGTCCAACATTATGATGAACCAGAAGTGATAGCTGAAGTAAGCAAGGGCCTCGGAGAAGCTATGAAGGGACTTGAAATTTCAAGTCTTGAAATTCAGATGCAAGAAAGAGGAGTATGAAGATTGCAATAGTGGGAGTTCAGGGAGATGTTTCTGAACATGTTGAAATTGTTAAAAAAGCTTTAGATAATTTAGGAATTAGTGGAATTGTTAAACCTGTAAGAAAGAGGGGCTTTATTTCTGAAAGTGATGCGGTTATCATACCAGGGGGAGAGAGTACAACGATTAGTAGGCTTATATGGAGAGATGGAATAGCCGAAGAGATAATAGAGTTAGCTAGGGATGGAAAACCTGTTATGGGTACTTGTGCTGGCTTAATACTCTTAGCAAAACATGGAGATAAGCAAGTGGAAGAAACTGATACAAGACTTCTTAAACTAATGGATATATGGGTTAGGAGGAACGCTTTTGGTAGGCAAAGAGAGAGTTTTGAAACCGAGATAGATTTTAAAGGAATTGGAAGATATAGGGCAATTTTCATAAGAGCTCCGTTGATTGAGAGAGTGGGAAAGGGTGTTGATGTACTTGCTAGAATTGATGAGGGAATAGTAGCTGTTAGAGAAAGAAATCTTTTAGGATTAGCTTTTCATCCAGAACTAACTGGAGATACTCGAATCCATGAATACTTTATCTCTATGATTTAATCTTTTGTTGAAAGTGCTAAGTGATTTGGTTAATTATATATCTCCAATTATTATTAATATTATAAATATTATATATATTATTTTTAAAAAATATTATAAAAAAATAAAGTCAGGATAATAAAATATCTTTCAAATCCCAAAGTAGTTTAGGATGATTTTTGATGAGTTCGATAACCAATTTCCTAACGCTAATCTCTCCTATTCTTTTACCCTCTAAACTCCTTGCAAGCTTATTCAATGTTTCATCATCCATCTTAATTAGCTTTTCTTGAATCTTCTTATTTCTCTCCAAAGTTTTTCCGAAATCATTTTTCCATCTCTCATCATACTTTCTAAGAAAAGAAGCAGAATAATCTCCAGCTTCAATCGCTTCATACGCTGTAATACCAGCTAGATATCCAGCTCTCATGCCATTTATTATCCCTCCTCCAGTTAATGGATCTGCATGCCTTGCAGAATCCCCGGCAAGCATAACGTTGTCTGCGACAGCAGTCTCTATAGCTCCTTTAACTGGCACACCTCCTATAACAATTTCAGTTATATTACCATCAGGAAAGTTTTCCCTTACAAATTTATCGAGGAGAATTTTCGCACTCTTTTCACTCATCTTTGGCATAATACCTATTCCCACATTTGCAGCATCCTCTCCTTTTGGAAAAAGCCAGATATAACCTCCTGGAGCAAACTTTTTACCAATCCAGAAGTATGTTGTATTTTCTTCAAACTCGATATTTGTCATCAAATACTGAACACAACTCTCAATCTCATCGAGCTTTAATGTTGTATCAATCCCAGCCCATTTTGCAACTTTACTCTCAATCCCATCTGCTCCAATAACTATTCTAGCCTTAACTTCCTCAACTTCTCCTATACTTCTGATTTTAAGTTTTACACATCCATTTTCTCTTTCTAAGCCTATAGCTGATGTTTTAACCCTAACCTCTGCTCCAGCTTTTGAAGCTAGCTTTGCCAGATATCTGTCGAATATCTTTCTCTCAAGAACATATCCTACCTCATTCCCTGCTTTATCTGCTGATAACTCTATTGTAGCATTATTTGGAGTTATTATCTTAGCTTTCTCAATCTCTGCTGATATGAACCTTTTATCGATTTTAACAAGCATTTCAATCTCTTTCCCAACACCTTCAGCACACCTTACAGGAACTCCTATTTCCTGTCTTTTTTCAATTAATAATACATCTAATCCCTTCTCAGCGCATGTTTTTGCTGAAATACTCCCAGCAGGACCCGCTCCGACAACGATGACATCGTAGTCCACATCTTTCAATCAATCACCTCCAATGCATTCATAGGGCAGGTTTTTACACAGGCCATGCATAAAGTGCATTTATCATCGTAAATTTCAAGATAGGTTTCGATAAGCTCGTTCGCATCGAATTTACAAACAGCAACACAAGCTCCACAATAACCGCATTTATATCTATTAACTACAAGCTTCATGAGCTTAATTCATGATTTTAGTAAATAACTTTTGTGCAGAGCTGATTTAATTAGTGTCAATTAATTTAACTAACTTTTTAAATTTTTAAAATATCATTTAATTTATTTAATAGATAGGTTCGAGATCAACTATCTCATCAATCAATTCTTATACCTTTTAAATACACACCACTCCCCTCTTCAACATAACCCACTATTCTGGCATCATAACATTTCTCAACTTCTTTGGCTATTTCCTCATCAACAATGAGCATGAATCCCATTCCCATGTTGAATGTTCTATACATCTCTCTATCATCTATCTCTCCGAGTTCTTGTATGAAGTTGAATATCTTGTGAGGTTTTAATGGATTTTCAATTACAAATCTGATGATTTTCAATCTTTTTAAATTTAACAAACCCCCTCCAGTTATGTGTGCCATTCCATGTATTTTATCTCCATATCTCTCTATTATTTCCAAAATTTCCGTATAGATTCTAGTTGGAGTTAGTAAAACTTCCCCTATTCTCTTACCATCAAACTTATCGAAGTAGCTTATACCATTTCTTTCTATTAGTTTTCTCGCCAGAGTTAAACCGTTGCTGTGGATACCGCTACTTGGGAAGGCTATTATAACATCACCCTCTCTTATCTTATCACCAGTTATTAACTCTTTAACAATACCTATGGCAGTAGCTGAGAGATCCCAGCCTTTAACGAAATCGAGAGTTGCAGTTTCTCCTCCGATCAAATTGATGTTTGCAATCTTACACCCTTCGTTTAAACCCTTGCCTATTTCAGCCATTATTCTCTCATCAGGATTATTTGTTGCGATATAATCAACAATTGCTATTGGCTCTGCTCCAACAGCCATTAAATCGTTCACATTCATAGCAACACAATCAATGCCTATTGTTGTGAAATCGTTCATAATCTCTGCAACTTTTATCTTTGTTCCAACTCCATCAGTTGTTATCGCAAGCTTGACACCAATATCAATAACGCTTGCAAAGTGATTCACTAAAACGGGCTTTCCAAAATCTTTTCTTTTATATTCTAAACTCTTAAGAAGGCTTTTTACAGCTCTCTCCTCTTTTTCAATATCAACCCCAGCCTCAGCATAACTTTTCATTAAATATAGTGGTGAACTAAAAGTAATAATCTTTCTGCTTTCATTTCAACTCATACATTAAGTATTTGTAATATTATTTTTATATTATTATTTTTATATTAATTTGAGCTTGTATACAGTTATAG
>WAJX01000069.1 GCA_015523665.1 Ferroglobus sp. | reverse complement strand
CTATTAACCTATTCACAAAATCTCTCGTTCTTTTATGGTGATACTCGCTATCCGTTCTACCATAAAAATCGAATTCGATATCTAAAGCTTTAAATATTTTAATGAAATGTTTATGGTACATATCAACAAGTTCTTTTGGTTTTAATCCAAGTTGTTCGGCGTTTACAACTATCGGAGTGCCATGGCTATCACTTCCACAAACAAAAATAACATCCTCTCCCTTTAATCTAAGATATTTAACATAAACGTCAGCAGGAATATATGTTCTAAGATGGCCTATATGGGCTTTCCCATTAGCATAGGGTAAACCGCATGTAACAAGTTTCATGCTATGAAAGTTTAATGAATGTTTAAATTATTTGCTAACCGACAATTAACATATTAAATAAATAAATTAAATAATCAAAAATTGATTGGAGATCATAAATAACTTTTTATTGATCGTTTTTATAAAAAGTGTCGCTGTGAGTTTTCCATTCAACACATAACAATAATTTACTTTCTATTTATCTTTATGTATAAATTTTATATAATCTGCTATGTTATATATTAATTATAACAACATCACAACAAACAGTGCATGAGAAAAGACAAATACATGTTAATGTGAAAAAGAAGACATGCTTTCTGGTATGAAAGTTCTTGAACTAACTTTCTTTTACCCAGCATACTGTTGTGAAATCCTAGCCGAGCTTGGAGCTGATGTGATAAAAATCGAACCACCACAAGGAGATCCCATGAGGTATAGAAAAAGAGTCTATGCTTCATTTAACAAAAACAAAAAGATCCTAAAATTAAATTTAAAAGAAGATGAAGGAAGAAGGAAATTTTTAAAGATAGCTAAGAATGTGGATGTTATAGTAGAGAGTTTTACTCCAGGAGTGGTCAAAAGACTTGGAATTGACTATGAAAGAGTTAAAGAGGTAAATCCATCTATTATTTACTGCTCGATAAGTGGATTCGGACAAGATCATGAGTTAAAAGAGTTACCAACACATGATATAAATTTAGTCGCTTTTTCTGGAATAGCAAAAATAAGTGGTGGAGATCCAAAAATTCAGATATCAGATTTCTCTTCAGCACTTTATGCAGTTATATCAATACTCTCAGCCTATATAAGAAAAATAAAGAGTGGAGAGGGGTGTTATATAGATATAAGCATGTTAGATTCTGCATTTGCTTCAATCCCTCTTTATACATCTGAAATATTAAACAATTCAGAAATGGATGATTTTGAGAGAAACCCGGGATATAAGATATACAAAGTTAAGGATGGGGAGATCTCAATTGGTATCTTAAATGAGAATCACTTTTGGAAAGCTCTTTGCTCTGCATTAAGTTTAAAGTATTCAGAACTTGAACTTGAAAAGAGGAAAGAGAGATTTGAGGAGATATCGCAAGAAATTCAAAGAAAGTTGATGAAATTCAGCACTAAAGATGTTGAAAAAATCTTTAGGGAAGGAAGGATACCCTATGGAATTGTAAAAAGTGTAAGAGAAGCTAAAGATGTCGTAAGAGATTTAATTGGCATAGTAAAATATAATGGGGAAGAGTTTAAAGTTGTAGGCTTTCCAGCTTTTTTTTCCAATTACAAACCAAAAAGAAGCGGGAAAATTGAAGAAGCTACTTTCGATATCTGATTATAGCTGGAATCATTATGACTAAATAACCAATTTGTATAAAAACTCTAAGCCACTCTGCTTTTGTTGTATATCCAAACATTACTGCAAGAATGCTCCCAATAACTCCTTTATGATGAAATAGAGAGTTTTCAGGAATATTTAGGTTATAAGCTGTTTCAAATAAAGGATTTTCAATACCTACACTCTCCATATACTCTATTAATTCATGAGTTCCATACCCAGCTAATCCACTTGCTATAAAGACCAAAAGTAAGCCTGTAATTATGAAGAACTTTCTTAAGCTCATCCTGTATCCAGCTTTAAAGATTGTATAAGCCAGCAACAAAGCAAATGCTATTCCTATTACAGCTCCAAGTGCAGTTTCTATTATATTTTGAAATGCAAAAGGTGTTAAGAAAAGAACGGTCTCAAAAGCTTCTCTCACAACGAATATAAATGACACAATCGCTATGCCAACAGAATATTTCTCCATAGCCCTCATCTCTACCTCTCTTCTAATATCTTTCCCAGCCATCCATATTATCATGTATGTTAAGACAGCAACTGCTATAAATGCAGTTATACCTTCAAAAATTTGTTTATAGGACTCACCTAAACCTCCATAAAAAATGATGACCGCAATAGCTATTATAAACCCCACTAACACTGCAAAAACTCCACCCAGATATGCATATCTTACATCTTCACCTCTACCAACTCTCCTTAAAAAGGTTACAAGTATCGTTATGAGGAGGAGAGCCTCAAAACCTTCTCTGAATGAGAGTAGAAGTTGAGCTATCATATTAACACCGTTAACTAACTTATATTTAAATTTTTAGGTTATCCTAAAGTTGTGCAGATCAGGAATTAGAGAAAAATATAAATATAAAAATAATATTATACAAAAAAATTAAAAGTTAAGGATTCATAAGCATAATATAATTCAACTACTATCCTCTCTCGTGGACATCGTATTTGGTGGAGGAAGATATGGATTAAAAGCTACTGAATGGCTTATGAAGATGGATAGAAAGTTTGTTGTTATTGATAAAGATGAAAATTGCTTAGTGATGAAAACCTTATCTCTACCAGCATTTTCAATGGAGAGTGGTGGATTTCTCAAAGGAGGAATTAAAGAGGCTTTATACCTTATTGAAAGTATAAATCCAGAGTATATATTCCCAACTGCCCCAATACACCTCTCTGCATCCCTTCTCCTTGAAAAAATGCAATTAAAACCTTGGGATCAAGGATTAAAATTTATCCTACAATACTTGCCTGAAGATGTGAAGGAATTTTTAATCTCTTCGGGAAAAGGAAGTGTAGTTTTAAGCTATAATAAGAATGATAGTTGCATCGAAAATTGTTCAGCTCCAGATGTGTGTCCTGTTACAAAGCTGAAAAAAACATTACCTATGCATGAGCTTATTAAACTTATTAAGATTCCAGATAGTTTTGTTGTAGAGAGTAAGTATTTAAAACCAGGGCTCGGAGCTATAGAAGGTACAACAATCTTAAAACTTTTAAAATGGGCTGAAGATAAGAAGAGAATTGTCATTGCAACAGCATGCAGATGCCATGGAATACTCACAGCTTTGGAAAAACAAGCTTAGGAAAGATGAACTTAAAAAATGAATTAATTAACTTAATTATTTTTATTTATTATTTTATACACAAATTTACTTATATATTTAATAAATTAAATAAAATTATTCAGGCACATCTAAGCCAATATTCTTTCTATACCTCATCCCGGGAAACTTTATCTTTCTAATCTCTTCATAGACCTTAGATCTTGCTCCTTCTAAAGTTTTATCTTTTGCAACTACCGTAAGAACTCTTCCTCCTGTCGTCTCAAAGCCATTACTTTTTGCTATTCCGTTTGCATAGATTATCGCATTTACTTTCTCTATCCCACTTATAGGTTGATTTGTATAATGATCAGAGGGATAACCAGGTTTTATTCCCTCTCTTCCAACCATAAATCCACTAACAGCACATAAAGCTACAGCATAATCCTGACTAAACTCTACATCAACCTCATTCAATTTTCCCTCTATAACAGCAAGTGATAAATCAACGATATCACTTTCAAGCCTCGGGAGTTTAGCTTCAGCTCCTGGATCACAATCTCTAACGTTAATCTCAAGAACTTTTGGAATAATCTCCCCATCCTCTTCAACAAGCATTATAACTGGATAAAGAATGCCTTTAAACTCAATTCCTTCCAACTCCCTAAATTTCCTCACAATAGGCTCAATAACTACCTTCATTATCTTTTCTTCCATCTCTTCATCAACATTCGGATGTGGCGATACAGCACCCATCCCACCTGTATTTGGATTTAAGAGCTTTCCCTCTCTATAAAGTTTTTTAGCCTCCTCTTTAGTTATATACTTACCAATATAACCCATAAAAAACTTTCTCATTCCCTCTATATCGTCCGTATCAAAAGCTCTCTTATAATCTTTTACATGTCCAAATGGCTTAACATGTCTCCCATCACTCAAGGCCGTAAAAGCAACTTCGATTCCATGTAATCTCTCTTCAATAATTATTCTATTTCCAGCCTTACCAAACTTCTTTTTTACCATTATCTCGTCCACGGCAAATAGAGCTTCATCTACTGAATTACAAACGAAAACCCCTTTTCCAGCAGCTAATCCATCAGCTTTGATAACCAAATTACCTCTGTTATCTGAATAGTAATTTTTTATAAATTCTTTTGCCTCTTGAACATCATCAAAATTCCAATACGATGGTACGGGAACTCCTATTTTCGCAAGAAAATCTTTAGCCCAACATTTGCTAGCTTCTAAAATCGTAGCCTCTTTTCTAGGACCAACAGTCGGAATTCCAATTTCCTCAAGTCTGTTTACAATCCCTAAGCTTAAAGGCTCTTCTGGACCTATAAATGCCAGATCTATTTCAACTTTCTTTGCAAATTCTAAGATTTCATCTATAGCTCTAATAGAC
>WAJX01000068.1 GCA_015523665.1 Ferroglobus sp. | reverse complement strand
GAATATAATTGAGGCTCCGGTAACAATGATCAATGCGCTCACGAAAATATTGAAAGTAACGGTCTCTAAACCCTTCAAAAACAACTTGCTATACAATATTATAAAAAGGGCTTCGGAGTTTGTCAATGCGGAGACCGTTGCTGGATCTCCATATTGAAGTGCGTAAAAAAAAGTTATCCACCCCAATGCTAAGCACAATCCAGCAGGAAGGAGTATTTTAAAAGCTCTTCTCTCTCTAATAACCTCTCTGGCGTTTTGAGAGATCCTCATTAGAATTAAACTCACGAGTGTTGCAGCTAAATACCCTATCCAAACCCCTAAAAATGGATCAGATAAAGCGTTCAACCCCATTTTTCTCAAGACTACTGCAGAACCTGTTAAAATTGATGCTAAAAACGGGAATATAAGATCATTATACGTCAAATCTCTTGCGACTCTCTCTTCTTTAAGACTCATATTTAGTAAGACCACCCCTATAATGATTATCACCCCACCAATATACGTCCCTATACTCGCAAATTTTGCGAAAACTACGATTGAAAGAATTGAAGCAAATAAAGGCCATGAAGCAAAGGCTGACGCATTTATAGATGTTCCAAGATGTTCTATTCCTTTATAATATAGTAACCTAACCAATGCTGGAGAGAAAATTCCGGCAATGAAAAAGAAGAGGATACCATAGAAATTCCAATAAAATTGAGAATAAATAATAATTTTAACCAAATTTATTATAGTGAAGAATGTGAAACCAAAAAAACTGATTATAACTGTCGCAGATATATAATCCACTTTTTCTAACCCATACCTAACTAGCACTATACCTCCAGCAAAAATTGAAGCAGCCAATACCGAAAGAACTTCTCCAAGCATCTACTTTCCCTTGCTTCGTAAAAATCTCCTCGCAACCACATTTTGAGCCCATGGGCACACATCACTCAGAAGTGCTGATTTAAACTCAATTAAACGTTGCAGTTCCTCATCAGATATGTCGTCTTTTTTTATAACATTCATAAACTTCGAGTCTATCTCTTTCAAATGCTCTTTCAAACTTCACACCTCCATGTTTCTTTCCACAACTTCAACTATATTTAGTGTTTTCAGGTTTTCTCCTTCAAGCATTGTTGTACATACAGGACAGGCTGTGATGACTACATCCACTTCCTTTTCTCTCACCTCCCTCGCTAGTAGTTTCGAAATCCTGTCTTTTTTCTCTAGATCCATCCACGCGTGTCCACTCCCACCTCCACAACACATGGCCATGTATCTGTTTGCATAGAATTCCTCCAATTCCATAGTAGACGATATCACATCTCTGGGCTCGTCGAATATACCATTATGCCTTCCCAAATAACAGGGATCTTTGTAAATTGCTCTTTCATTAATTTTCCTAAGTTTTATCTTTCCCTCGTCCATCAACTCTTTAAGGAAGACTGAGATATGAGTTATGTTATTCAGACCATAATCATTTTTAAAAGTGTGAAAATCATGAGGAGAAAAGACTATGACATTCTCGAATCTCTCAAGTATCTCTAAATTCTTTTCTTTAAGCATCTCGAAAAGTCCAAGTTCCCCTAACCTCAAGGCCAAATCCCCACTATTGGGTTCATCCTTTAATATACCAAAATCGATTTCAACATTTTTTAGTATATTAATAGCCGACTCTAAAGCTTTTGAATTCCTTTGATCATAAATTGAATCTCCCATGTAAAACAAAATCTCCGTTTTCTCTTTTAAAGCATCTTTTACATTCTTGTTGGAAATCAACGGTTTTGAAACTCCTTGGGGATTGTTATACTTCTTGAGATTCTCGAGAAGTCTTGCAGTTTGAGTTGGAGCTAAACCCCTCTCGATAAAGTATGCTCTAATTTCTGCAACATGTTTTGGGATATCCAATATCTTTCTATAAAACGTTCCGAGTAAAGAGACGGTACATCTGTATTTACACAATCCACAGGTTGTGCAGTATTGATAATACTCGGCAAGCTCTTTCGTAGGTTCAACCAGTCCAATCCTGCAAGCAAATGCCAAGACATACATCCCATAGGCTGTATACACCGAATCCCTGGTCTCTATATACTGTGTACAACCTTCTCTACAGTAATGGCATCTACACTCCATACATATCCTAGGATGGTCTGTATTCAATAACACATAACTATCATTCAATTAAATCCCCTCCATATGCTAAATCAAGCAGATATTTCCCGGGATTCATTATATTGTTTGGATCGAGTAATTTCTTTATTTTCAACATCAACTTAAACGCTTCATCTCCAAACTCTCTTCTAATCAGTTCAACCTTACCTTTCTCCACAGCCCCATGTCCAGCAGATAAGCTCCCTCCAGCATCTAACGCTACATTTAAAAGATCTCTTCTACAGGATACATAATCCTCCCATCTATTTTCATTCTCAAGAAATTCCGTCTCATCAACACCTATCATAATTCCAGCAAGATATTCTCCTCGTTTTGACCTCCTATTTGACACGAATATCAAACCCCAATCATCAAAACCATATTTCTCTATTATGTTATGCCACTTCAGCCTTAACTCTGGTATCTCAGTATAATTTACAGCTGGATCCTCCATAACCCATACCATAGGCACGACATTTCCATCCTTTCTTCCATGCACTGGAGGAACTGAGGTTTCATGTCTAGCAGCCCAAGCTTTTTGCGATATCTCTTCTCCAAAAAAAGTGCCGTTCGCGTTCTCACATATTCTAAAGAGCCTTTTTCTAGCCACCTCTACCTCATCCTCATTTCCGTAAAGCCACCAGAATACAACAACCTTTATATCTTCAGACAGATCGATATAAAAGTCTAAATCCCTCCTATAAAATTCTACTCTTTTCTCATCGAAAAGCCCCCAACCTCCAGCACATGAAACTCCAGATTTTTGAAGCATACCCAGAGCTTTATAAGCATCTTCAAATCTTCTAAAACCCCAATAAGCTGGATACTCAACTTCTGGAGCTGGGAAAATTTCCACTGTTGCTTTGGTTATAAT
>WAJX01000067.1 GCA_015523665.1 Ferroglobus sp. | reverse complement strand
GAACTGATGTGGGTGGAACTTTCACGGATTTTGTTTATTTTAATGGAAGAAAGATTAAAACTTTTAAAATTTTTTCAACTCCAGATAATCCTGAAAAAGCTGTAGAACTTGGATTTAATTTTTTGAAAGAAGAGTTAGATGTTACAATAAATGAAAACAAGAATAATAATAAAAATATACTAATGAAAACAAAAAACAATAATATAATCTTCACACACGCTAGTACAATAGCAACAAATACGATACTCGAAAGAAAAGGTGCAAAAACAGCATTAATAACAACTAACGGTTTTAGAGATGTTATAGAGATTGGAAGACAAAATAGACCAGCCTTATATGATTTTTATGCTACACGTCCAAAACCCTTAGTCCCAAGAAATCTCAGATTCGAAGTCGAAGAGAGAGTAAATAAAGATGGAAAAGTGATTAAAGAATTGAAAGATGATGATGTTAAAAAAATTGCTCATCAGCTTAGGAGAGAGGGCGTTGAATCAGTAGCAGTTGTTCTTTTATTCTCTTTCATATATCCCAACCATGAAAAAAGGGTTAAAGAAATCTTAGAAAATGAATTAAAGATAGATATCTCAACATCAGTAGAGATTCTCCCCGAAATAAGAGAATATGAGAGAATGAGTACAACTGTTTTAGATGCATACATAAAGCCAATTGTAAAGAGATATCTGAAAAATATGGAAAATGCTCTATCAAGACTTGGAATCGGTGATTTTTACGTAATGCAATCTAATGGTGGAGTTGTGAAAGCTGAGAATGCAAGAAAAAAACCGGTATATATGGTACTCTCTGGACCAGCAGGAGGAGTAGCAGCTTCAAAGTTTTTAGGAGATCTACTCGGAGAGAGGAATCTTCTCACATTCGATATGGGAGGAACTAGTACAGATGTTTCATCTATAGTAAATGGTCTCCCCTCTTGGACTTCTGAAGGGTTGATAGATGGTTATCCGATTAAAATCCCGATGATAGAGATCGCAACCATAGGTGCAGGAGGTGGAAGTATAGCTTGGATCGACGAGGGAGGAGCTCTAAGAGTTGGTCCAAGATCCGCAGGATCTAATCCTGGGCCTATATGTTATGGAAGAGGTGGAAAAGATTTTACTGTAACTGATGCTAACTTACTTCTTGGTTATCTTCATGAAAAACTCCTTTTAACTGACGAGATTGCAAAAGGAATAAAATTAAATAGAGATATGGCTCTTAAAGAAGCTGAGAAATTTTCAAAAAAGATCTCTATGGATTTGGAATCTTTCCTCATAGGAGTTTGGAGTGTTACAAACTCAAACATGATAAGAGCTTTGAAGGTTATATCTGTTGAAAAAGGATACGATCCAGCCGATTTTAAGCTAATTTCATACGGTGGAGCAGGTCCTATGCATGCAGGAATTTTAGCAAAAGAGCTTGGAGTTCATGAAGTTATAGTTCCAAATTATCCAGGAGTTTTTTCAGCTTTTGGACTCTTAGTTTCTGACATAAAACTGGATTATTCAAAATCTGTGCTTTTAAAAGCTGAAGAAAAAGTTAAAGATAAGATAGAGGAGATATTTATCGAATTTAGAGAGCTCGGAGAAAAAGAGCTCATGGAACAAGGTGTTGAAGCTGATAAAGCTATCTTCTTACCATCACTCGATATGAGGTATAGAGGTCAGAGCTATGAGATAAACATACCATACCCAAATGATATGAGTAGAGCTGTTGAAGAATTTTATAGAATGCATGAAATTAAATATGGATATGCTATCAAAGGTGGAGAAATAGAGATAGTCAATTTAAGAATGACTGTTTTATGTTCCAGAGAATCCCCACCTTATTCAAACCCTCCAAAAGGAAATGGAGTAGAATTCGATAGAAGAGAGGCGATATTTGATATCAATGGCTATCCAGAAAAAATAGAGACTCCAATATTTCTCAGAAAAAATCTTTATGTCGGATTTAAAGAGAAAGGTCCCTGTATAATACTCGATCATGGTTCAACCATCGTTGTATATCCAAGAATGAGTTGTAGGGTTGATGAGTATGGTAATATACTCATTAAGGTGGGATAAATGAAAAAGATAAATGCAGCTAGGCTTGAAGTCATGAAAAACCTTTTTATCTCAATAACTGAGGAGATGGGTGTTGTACTTAAAAAAGCTTCTTATTCTCCAAATATAAAAGAGAGGGGAGACGCAAGTTGTGCAATATTCGATTGGAAGGGTAGACTTATAGCTCAAGCCGAACATATCCCGGTCCATCTCGGCTCGATGCCTCTTGCAATTCAGGCGATAAAAGAGTATTACTCTGAAGAGGATTTAGAAGAAGGAGATCAGATAATTCTCAATGATCCCTATATTGGAGGATCTCATCTTCCAGATATAACTCTAATTAAGCCAGTTATATTAAAAGGAGAACTTGTAGGATACGTTGTAAATAAGGCTCACCATGCAGACATCGGAGGGATGAGTCCAGGTTCAATGCCAGGTTTAAGTAAAGAGATATTTCAAGAAGGTCTCAGAATTCCGCCCTCAAAGCTAATAACAAGGGGTAGGGAGAATAGGGAGATATTTAGAATTATAGAATTTAATACCAGAACTCCAGAAGAGAGATTAGGAGATTTAAGAGCTCAAATAGCAGCAAATAACCTTGGTGAGAGGAGATTTATATCTTTAATTAAAAAATATGGTATTGAAATTTATAAAGAGTTTGTGGATGAAATAATCGCCTATAGTGAGAGAAGAATGAGGAAGGCTATCAGCAAGATTCCAAATGGAGTTTATGAAGGGGAAGACTACATGGATGATGATGGAAATGAAGACAAACCGATAAGGATCTTATGTAAAGTGAAAGTTAAAGAAGACACAATGGAAATAGATTTTACAGGGACTTCTCCAGAAAGAGAAGCTAATATTAATGCACCGTATTCTGTTACACTCTCATCAGTCTATTATGCTGTGAGATGTGTAACTGATCCAAATATCCCCCCAAATCATGGATGTTACTTACCTCTCTCCATAAAAATTCCAAAAGGTACATTTTTAAATCCAAGTAAAAATCTTGCAGTCTCAGCTGGAAATGTAGAAACTGCTCAAAGAATAGTTGACACTCTTTTTATCGCATTCTCAAAAGCCTTGCCGGATAAAGTTCCAGCTCAATCATGTGGTTCGATGAACAACATTTTAATCGGGGGAAGATATGGAGAAAAAACCTTTACATACTACGAAACTATCGGAGGAGGGCAGGGGGCACGTCCTAAAATGGATGGACAAGATGGCATTCATGATCACATGACTAACACAGCCAACACACCCATTGAGGTTATAGAAACAACCTACCCACTTCTTATTGAGAGATACGAACTTATCCCAGATACTTGCGGATTAGGGAAAAATAGAGGAGGATTAGGTATAAGAAGGGCGATCAAAGTTCTCATCAATGGAGCTACTCTCTCTATTCAGTCCGAAAGAAGAAAGTTTAAGCCAATAGGGTTTTATGGTGGAAAGGATGGTGCACGTGGAAGGAATTATCTCATAAGAGATGGTGAGATAATAGAGTTGCCATCTAAAGTAACGATAAATCTGAGAAAAGGAGATGTAGTAGTTATAGAAACCCCGGGTGGTGGAGGATACGGTTTTGTTTCAGAGAGAGATAAATCTATGATCAAGAAAGATATAGTGGAAGGTAAAGTTTCTAAGAAAAAGTATGAGGAGGTGTTGGGTAGTTTTTAATATTTTTATATTTTAATAATTTAATATTTTGTTATAATTTTACCATTTTTATATATAAAATAACAAATATATTTAATTAATCTATATAATCTAACATAAAAATTGTATGAAGATATATGCACACCGATACTTTATTATTCTCCAATAATCAGACTCAAATTATGGAATTCGTTGTTAAAGAGGATAAACTCACTTTAATAGATAATGGAAAAGTAGTTGCATGGATAGAGTATGAGAAAAACGACCCCAATTACATACACCTCATATCAACAATCTCAGTAGAGAGAGGTAAGGGATATGCATCAAAACTTGTTGAGAAAGCTTTAGAGTTTGGAAAAAAATTTAATAAGATTAAAGTATCTTGTCCATATATAAAATCAAGTATAGAAAAAAAGAGGATTAAAGGCAATTTTGAATTCACAAAACTTCTTGAACTTAAAGAAGCTATAGATAAGTTTAACTACTTCAGAGAGCCAGAAGCAAAAGCCGAATTAATCTCTTTTAACGAGAATGAAGCAATAGTAAAATTTAGTGGTCCTTTTTGTGTTACTTGTGGGATTTACGATTACTTCGAGGACATCTTATCTGATTTCGATGGAGAGATAGTCGAGTATTGGCAAGAGGATTACGAGTTTTTTGTTAAATATAGGGCGAAAGGTAAACTTTATTGACAAAAGAAATTAAATACTCCCGATTTAATTCCAATTATGAGTGAGATAAAGCTTGGACTTGTTGTTGCCGAATTTAATCGAGATATAACCTATATGATGGAAGTGCTTGCAAGAGAGCATGCAGAATTCTTAGGGGCTGAAATTACTGAAATTATAAGAGTTCCCGGTGTTTTTGATATACCAATAGCGGTAAAGAAGATGCTTGAGAAAGGAAAAGTTGATGCCATAGCAACGATAGGTTGTGTTATAGAAGGAGAAACTGAGCATGATGAAGTAGTAGCACACCAAGCGGCAAGAAAAATTATGGATTTAAGCGTTGAATATTCAAAACCAGTAACTTTAGGAATTTCTGGACCAGGAATGGGGAGAGTGTCTGCACATGAAAGGGTTGATTATGCTAAAAGAGCTGTAGAAGCTGCGGTAAAACTTGTAAAGAGGTTGAGAGAATATGAAGAACAAAAAGATTAGTGAGAGGGTTGAAAGAATAAAACCCTCAGCAACTCTTAGAATTTCTGGAATAGCAAAAGAATTGAAAGCCAAAGGAGAAGATGTAATTGACATGAGTGTCGGAGAACCAGACTTTAATACACCAGAAAATATAATAAATGCTGGAATAAAAGCGATGAAAGAAGGGAAGACTAAATATGCTCCAACAAAAGGAGTCCCAGAGTTAATCGAGGCAATAGTTGAAAAGTTGAGGAAGGATAATGGTATCAAAGCCGAAGATGAGAATGTGATTGTTACTTCAGGAGCTAAATATGCGGTTTACGAGGCTATGATGGCTATCCTCAATAAAGGGGATGAGGTGGTATTGCTCGACCCTTCGTGGGTTAGCTATGAAGCTTGCGCATTGCTCGCAGATGCAAAACCTATATGGGTAGCTTATTATGAAGATTTTAGAGATGCTCCAATTGAAGAATATATATCTAAAAAGACGAAGCTTATAGTAATTAACTCCCCAAATAATCCACTAGGAATAGTTTATTCAAAGGAATTTCTAAAAAAGATTAGAGATTTAGCTTTAGACTATGACATCTTTGTTATGTCAGATGAGATTTATGAAAAGATAATATTTGAAGGAGAGCATCACAGTATAGCGAGCTTTGATGATATGTTTGAAAGAACTATCACCATCAACGGTTTCTCAAAAACATACGCTATGACTGGATGGAGATTGGGTTATGCGGTTGCTCCTGAATGGATAATCAAAGAGATGAACAAAATCCAGTCTCATAGTATTAGCTCTCCAACAACTTTCGTTCAATATGCTGGAATAGAGGCTCTAAAAGGGGATCAAAGCTTTGTTAAGAGAATGGTTTCTGAATTCAAGAGAAGGAGAGACTTCTTGATAGATGAATTCTCTGAAATGGATTTAGAGTTCGCCCCTCCCGAAGGAGCTTTTTACATATTTGTAAACGTAGAGATGAATAGTGAGAAATTTTGTCAAGAATTCTTAGAGAGATACCATGTCGCTACAACTCCAGGCACAGCTTTTGGAAGGCAATTTAACAATTGGGTGAGAGTGAGTTATGCTACAAGTTTTGAGAATATAAAGGAGATGATTGAAAGGTTCAAGAAATTTAGAAAAAGAGAAAAAAATTTATTTAGATTATCGTAAATTAGGGTTCGAGGAGAATATAATGGGTACAATACTCATCATAGGCGGACCGGGAACAGGCAAAACCAGATTTATTTTTCGATATTTAAAAGAGTTTCAAAAGATACTTTGGGTTACAACGATAAGAAGTGCTGAAGACGTTAGAAGGGAGATTGAGAATGAGGTAGGAGAAAGAGATCTATGGATTGTTGACACCCACACATGGCAGAGAAGAGAGGGACATACAGAAAAGGACATAATAATAGGTAATCCTCTAAATTTAAACGAAGTTAGCTTGGGAATAGGAAAAGCTCTTAATGCTTTGAAAAGCGATTATTTATTAGCTTTTGATTCAATATCAGGATTATTACTCTATCACCCTCCCCAAAAGATTATACATCTTTTAAGGAATACAGTGGTGAGAATTGAAGGTGATGGTGGGAGTGGTATATTTACATTGGTTGAACAAGCTCATGATATCCATACCGAGATATCAGTTAGCCTTATCTTTAATAATATAATCTATCTAGAAAGACAGTTTGAATTTAACAAAGCAAGAAGACTAATTAAAATTATAAAGGCTTCAGAATACATAGAGCCAGATGTTGCTGAATTTAAAATAGCACGTGATGGGATAGAACTGCCAAGGAGTATTGATGAGTTTGTCGCAAAACAACTCAGATTAAAATAAAAATAAGATAAAAAAGAAGAGGGATGAGATGGATAAAGGTAAATGAATTGATTAATGAATTGATTCACTATAAATTCATTCAACAATTGCAAAAATGATATATAGATTGATTAATAAAGACGAATTGTGATTATATGTTTCAGTATATTTTAGCTTTCTTAGCTGGAGTTATTTCTATCATCTCTCCAT
>WAJX01000066.1 GCA_015523665.1 Ferroglobus sp. | reverse complement strand
TGCAGATGTGAAGCCATCTGGGAGTTGATCTACTGTGATGTTGATTGTTGATGTTTCGTTGGGAGTTAGGAGAAGTGAGGATGGGGAGAAGAAGATTGTTAAATAAGATTGTCTCAGCTTTATTATGTAAAAATCGGCAATTCCCGCTCCGAATGAGTATGTATAGCCAGCAACTATATATCCTCCATCGCTTGTTTGTTGAATCGAACTAGCCCAATCATCTCCACTTCCACCATAAGTTTTCTCCCATTGTATATTTCCATTTTGATCTAATTTTATTATGTAAAAATCTGACATTCCCGCTCCGAATGAGTATGTATAGCCAGCAACTATATATCCTCCATCGCTTGTTTGTTGAATCGAGTTTGCTTCATCTTTATCACTTCCACCGTAAACCTTCTCCCATTCTACAACTTCCCCAAAAACTGGAGTGCTCAAAAGAAGGGGGATTGCTATAATGGCTCCAATCAGGAGCTTTAATCTAGCATTCACCCTCATATAAACTCCCATATAATAATGTTGTTTAAGTAAATAAATTATATACTTATGCATTCTTCACTAACTAAAACGTTTAAGATTTAGATAGATTTAGATTAATAATATAATTATTAATAAATTTAGAAAAATGAATCTAAAGTGCGTTGTATTTTTCCTTTTATATTAACCTCACCATAACCAAATCTTTCGAGTATTCTTAAAACTGACGGAATTATCTGATTGTCTATATAATAATCTTTATCAATCCTCTTCCTGATTGAACCGCTCCTCGTTTTTATTTCTACATTTTCACCATCAAATTTCTCAATCAACTCGATCGGATAAGCTCTATCTCCTATACTACCAGTTCCCGAAACGATAACAAAACCAACTTTTGATCCAATCGGATAGACTATCCCAGCCTCCATAGCTTTCATCGCTGCTTTTACATGTGCCTGTTTACTTTCATATTTTGAAGGTTTTTTCGTAAGACCTTTGTAAATTATTAGGTCCTCCAACTTCACTTCTCCCCTTCTAACTTCATCAACAACTCTCCTAACATATTCCACAGCTTTTTCTGGATTCTTCTCTTTAAGAATTGTCTCAATCACTTCTCTCTGCACTTTTTTCGCAAGCTCACACCAATCTCCCCTCCTAACCTCTAATCCTTTAACAACTATCCTACCATCTTTGGTTAATCCTGCATACCTCTTCTTTTCAACAAAGAATATCGTATCGTATAGTTCATCAACCTCTATTTGTATTGGAAATTCACGAGATATTCTTCTAGCAAGCTCATCTATCTCTTTTTCAATGGATTTCACATTATCCTTCTTTACAAAAATACTGTCTGTATCTCCGTATAAAACTTCAAAACCTAGCTCTTTTGCTAATTCAACAGTTTTCTTTATTAAATATCTCCCCCAAGCAGTTGTAGCCTCTGCACATTCTTTGCAATACCATCTCGCCCCTCTCCAACCAGTATACCCATAGAAAGAATTTGTCAAAACTTTTAACGTTTGTTGCCTTATATCCAATATCTTATATTCATGTGATCTCCTATCGATCTTCTTTATTTCCTCCTTTATCTTTCTTCTTTTCTCTATTAGCATTCTAAGTATTCTCCTGAAAAACCCCTCTGGTGATTTCTTAAATCTATGTCCAACTTCTGGAGCTACATAACAATCACATGCGGTAAATGTGAGTGTATCCGGACTTATATTATACGAGATCATTATACTGGGATACATGGATGCAAAATCCAAGCATATAACATTCTCATGTAAACCTCTAACTGGTTCAAGAACAAAAGCTCCTTCATAACTCTCCTCCATTTCAATCGGATTCGGAGCTAATTCGTTTAGCCTATAAGCTTCACTTAACAAAAGCCAATCGACTTGTTTTCCTCTCCCTATTCTAGAAACGTCATCAACCGGAATTCTTATCATCCTAGAAAGTTCATAATGCATCGGTAAAAGTTCTTCAGCAATATAGTATGTATTAAGGATGTCTTGCTTTGAGTACATAAAAACGCTGTCCTTATCCCCAGCCATCCACTTTCTATAAATGTCTTTAGCCTCTATTTCGGCAATCTCAACTTTTCTCCCAAGAAATTCTGCAACATTTTCTAAAGTTTTAATCTTAACATCCAATTTCATGGCGATGTCATACAAGTCTACATTCAATCTTCCAACTATTTTTGGTCTTCCACCTCTGAACTTTATTTCACTTCCATCCCTACCAATAGTCAATTTAACATCTAATTTCTCAGCTCTTTTTTTCAAATAAGGCCAGTCGAAATTATCTTGATTATAACCAACTATAATGTCTGGATCCTCCTTTCTTATTATTTCAACAAATCTCAATAGAATGTATCTCTCATCTCCATGAATTATTTCCTCAAAATCTCCACACTTAACACCTATCACAATAATTCTATCCTTATCAGCTTGTGGCATTCCAAACTCATTTAACATCTCACAATCAAAGGCGAGAACTTTTGGATCGGGTAATGGAACCTCTTCTCTCCTAACACTTTCTGCATCTATAATTCTTAGCCCATTCTCCTTCCTTTCTTTTCCTTTAACAACGATTCCATCCATACATGCAAGATCGTTATCGATCAGATACCTATATGCAAATGGTATATCCGCTTCCCTAACATCGCCAAATTTCTTAATCTCCTCCCTAAGCTTCGGTACGTGCTGAGGATGATAAGCATAAACTTTAAAGACTTCCATCTCTTTTCCAAATACTTTTTTTGTTGTTTCCTCAACTTTCATCGGCTTTATAACTCCATTCTTTGTTTGAATACTTATTTTCTCCAAATCTTCCTTTTTTAGATCATCCTTTATAACATAAAAGTAAGGTGTAAAGTCTTTATCATAAACAACAAAGACACCATCCTCATCTCTACACCACAGTCTTATCACCGCTCTATTATCAACGCTTATATAATCTGCATCAAGTAGCCAACCCTTCATTAAAGATAGTTAGATTGTTAACTAATAAAACTAACTAACAAAACAAAACGATCAACCATTATCAATACACAGAAAACATACTATATTTAATATAATTTATAATTATATTTTTTTAATTATTTATTATTATTAATAATGATATATTAAATTTTTAATAAAATAAAAAATAAAATATAATTAAAAAAATAAATAACTAACAATAAGATAAACATAAAATAAACATAAAATACTACTCCACCAATTCCTCTATTTCTTTGGGAGCGTTTGCAAACTCAATCAGGCATTCGTACTCAGTTATATGAAGTGTTTTTGCAAGAAAAACCATCACATGTAATGGTTCCCCAAAATCATAATCCTCTAGCTTATAAAACTTATCACATTTAACTATATTCTCCCCACCAGCTCTAGCTATTCCAACAGCATAATGATCGAATGTTCCATCATCTATTCTCTTCATCAACTTTACAGCCTCTTCTATACTCATTGGGGGGTTTGTATCTAAGAATAAGAGAGTATGTGCATTTATGAGTTGATTAGACTTTATAACATCTAAAGGAGTTCTTGGAATCGTGTTTTTATATGGTCGAGCGATAGTAGCTGATTTGCCAAATCTGTAATTGTGTAAACCCGTGATACCACATACCGCAGAAACTATACTGGCGTTATGTATTATATCTACCTCAACTCCCTTTTTTTTCGCTTCGAGTCTGATCATATTATGGGTTGTTGCAATCATCGGGTCTCCAGCAGTCAACACTACAACATCTTTTTCCATAGCCTCTTCAATCAACTTAGAACTCTCTTCCTCCAAATCTTTTCTATCCAAAATATTTATCCTCCTACCATAGAGTCTCTCCATTTTTTCAATAGTTGTTCCACACAGCATGGATGTGTAAAATTCAGCATAAACTACATCAGCTTTCCTTATAGCGTTTAATCCTTTGAGAGTTATATCTTCCTCATCCCACAATCCTAAACCCACAAATATAAGCATGGTAACTAACTCTAATTTTATTTTAAATTTTTATTTTTTTAATAAGAATTAATTTTCTGACCAATTCTCTACAAGCCCTTTTGAGTTGTTCATGTAAATCGTTCGTTATTTTCCAATATTCATCAGCTTCAACATCTTCATCAAATGTTACAACATAATCTACATCATTTAAAAGTTCCTTAGAGATCTTTTTTGAATGCACTTTAATTGCTACCATATTACTGGGAGCGTTCTCATTAAAAATCCTTTCAGCCATTGAAGAGAGGTTATGGTCTTTCGAGACAAAAAGTACTTTTTTCGTTCCTGAGATAGAATGATATTTAACAACCGCTGGAGAGGTTTCATTCTTTATCATAAACTCTCCAATTTCAACTTCTCCTAGTTCTACAAATCTCAAAGTTAGCTTTACACTTTCTCTTGAGATATCTATTATGTTGAAGTTGTTATCAGGCATTAAAACCTTATAAGAGCTTAAAGTTCCAGCATGGATTATATGTGTTCTCAAAAGTTTTGTGGAGTATGGCACATGCCTATGTCCAGCTAAAACTACACCACCTGGACAGTGAAGCATTAAAGCTTCTATCATCTCTGCTGAATCCATCAAAACATTCCTATTCCTTCCAGTATGAGGAATAGGCACTATATGGTGGTGTAAAGCAATTATATTCACCTTATCCCTTTTTAATTTTGTTCTCATCCACTCTCTTTGCTCTTCTCCAATCATACCATCATCAGTATCTGGATTGGTGCTATCCGCTGCTATTATAACAAAATCGTCCATAACCGTACTTTTCCTCGTTTTTCCAAAATAAAGTTCAAAATATTTTATTCCATCATTTCTCGCATCATGATTTCCAGGAATAACCATCATATCTGATTTTATATTTGAAAGTCCTTCATATGCCTCTCTAAACTCATTATGGATCCCCCATAAAACCAAATCCCCAGTTACTATAACAAGATCTGGTTCTATCTCGTTTATTTGTCTTATCGCTTTTTGAAATTTCTCGTTATTGAACTCCATTCCAAAATGTAGGTCAGAAATATGCACAATCCTCATCATATTTAATTATCCCCTATAGTACATATATTTTATATCACATAGCTATCTACCAACTATTTACCACTAACATGTTATATAAAAAGCTAAGATGAAAATCTATTTAATCCCAAATTTCGTAAGATTTGAATAGTTATCTACTCTTTAAATTTAATTTAATCTTAAACTGATTCAATGTCAGCATAAACCAATTATTACTTAAGGCAGTAAC
>WAJX01000065.1 GCA_015523665.1 Ferroglobus sp. | reverse complement strand
CCTCTCTAAATTATATATTCTCTCTCCAGCTCTCATTAGATCATCTGTAGTCCAGTCCCATCCAGTTATTGGATTTGTAACACTAACCAGCTCTTCAGCTCCTAAAGCAAATGTTATGAACTTGCATACGATCATTGAGTCCACAACGCAAAAGAGATCTTGAAAGATCTTAACCCACTCAGCCTTCCCCTCTGGAGTTAGAGGATCGATCTTTTCAGGTATGCCTAGAACTTCTGGAGCTATTAAATATGCTCTCAAATGGCAACCACCTCTATTAGATGTTGCATAACCTAAGCCGTGTCCTTTATAAGCTCTAGGATCATAAGCTGGAAGCTCTAAACCTTTGACATCCATACTTAACTCAGGCATCCCGTATTTTTCGGCAAGCCTTTTAGCACCCATCGCTATTTCATCACCAAATCCATCTCTATATGCTGTTCTCCATGCAAGTTCCACGATTACTTGTGGATTACCCCATTCAAGTTTAAGTCCTCCAAGCTTCTCATCTGGTATTCTCTTATTTTCGTAGAGTTCCATGGCACATGCAACAGTTGATCCGAAGCTTATGGCATCTAAACCCATGTCATCGCATATATTGTGAGCTTTAGCAATTGCATTTAAATCACTAATTCCACACATAGCACCTAAGCTCCAAGCTGTTTCATATTCTGGCCCTTCACCATCGTATTGATATGGTGGTGTAGTTACGCGTGTTATCCTACCACAAGCTACCATACACCCCCAACAAGCTCTTTTTCTAACAAGAATACTTTCTGCAATTTTTTCACCACTTATATCCTTTGCTTTATCAAATACTCCAGTTTTAAAGTTTTTCGTAGGGAATCCACCCGTTTCATTGATGATATTGACCATCACTGCTGTACCATATTTTGGTAAAGCCTCACCCGTAACTGGAGATTCTCTTAGGATTTTCCTTAGATTTTCCACAGCTTCTTTTAATTTAACTTCATCATAAACCTCTACTCTCCTGTTACCCTTAACAGCTATAGCTTTTAACCTTTTCCAACCCATAACTGCTCCTACACCAGTTCTACCAGCCACTCTATGCTTATCATTTACTATTGCTGCATGCAAAACCTTATTCTCTCCGGCAGGTCCAATGCTAACGATGTTCACATCCTTTCCAACTTCCTCTCTTATCATGTCTTCTGTAGTCCAAGTTCCCGTTCCCCACATCTTACTTGCATCTCTTAACTCTGCATGCCCATCTTCTATGTAGAGATAAACTGGTTCATCAGCTCTTCCTTGGAATATTATTCCATCATATCCAGAAAATCTTAGTCTTGGCCCAAATTGACCTCCACAATTACTATCTCCAATACCACCTGTTAAAGGGGACTTTGTTATTACATGAAATCTTCCATTTAATGGCACTGTGGTTCCGGTAGCATAGCCTGTCATGAAAATGAGTCTGTTCTCTTCACTAAAGGCATTTATTCCAGCTTTGGTTTCATCGTATAGAATTTTTACACCTAATCCTCTACCTCCTAGATATTTTTGAATTAACTTCTCATTTACCTTCTCCTCTGTAATTTTGTCTTTACTCAAATCCACTCTTAAAATCGTGTATTCCATATTCAACGATTAATTATTGATATTTAAAAAATATTTCGTTAAAGAAGAGATGAAGCTGGCTTGTTATTTTTATAGTTATTTAAGTTATTTACCTGACAATTTATTTTAAAATTTTATAATTATTAAATATTATGAAACCTTAAGGGGAAATTTAATTTTGCACGAATAATGAATTATATGGGATGAAATGTAAGGAACATGTGAAACTTAAAATCAATGGAGGGTATGTGATTTTAGAGAAGAGATTAGATTTAAAAAAAGTTTATGTTGAATTAACCAATGAATGCAACTCTTCATGTAAAATGTGCTTTAGGAATAATTGGGATGAGGAAGAGGGAATGATGGATATACAACTATTCAAAAAACTTCTCAATGATTTAAGATACTTCTCAATTAGGGAAATATTTTTCGGTGGAATTGGTGAAGCTACTTTAAACCCAAATTTTATTGAAATGTTAAAGATTGCAAAAAAGTATTATAGTGTCTCTTTATCTACAAACGGAATACTCATCCCAGATATAGCGGAGGATATAGTTGGTGTTCTTGATAAGATATACGTGTCCTTGGATATACTCAAAGGTAGGAGTGAGATAGGGCATGAAGATTCTATTGAAATTATAAAACTTCTTGATGAAATTAAGGAGAAAAAATCTAAAGATAAACCAATAATAGCTGTTGAATTTGTAGTAACAAAAGAGAATATCGATCAACTTCCCCTTCTCCCAGAGTTAAGAAAAATAGGTGTTGCTGAGATAATAATTTCAAATTTGATTCCAACTTCAAAAGAGCTTGTAAATCAGATAGTTTATGATGGAGGTGAAAAGAAATCGATAGAGAGTTTCATACAAAGATGTTTTAAAGGACCAAGATACATCCTTCCAGAATTTAAAATCAGAAGTGAGAGGAGATGTAATTTCGTTAAAGGAAAATCTACAGTCATCAGATGGGATGGAAAAGTTTCTCCATGTTATAGGCTTTCTCATTCTTATAGGGAATATATATTTGGCAGAGAGGTTAATGTAATTCCACACTTTTTTGGTAATATCAAGGATGAGAGTTTAGCTGAGATATGGACAAGAGATGATTATGTAATCTTTAGATATGTTGTTGAGAACTCCTTTTATGCTTCTTGTATTGATTGTAAGCTTGCAGAAGGATGTTATTATACTTTAACAACTCTTTCAGATTGTTTTGGCAATTCTCCGAACTGTGGGGATTGTTTGTGGTCTAGGAGAATTGCGATCTGTCCATAAATTTATATATATATTAAATAATAATAATCTTTATTTTTTTAAGTAATTATTGATTTGTTGAACCAATTTTTGAACATAGGACCTAGTTGACGATTAAATTCTTTTGGCTCTTCACACCGCTCAACAAGTTCTTCAAAACTCATAGAGGGTAACTTATTACCTATTCTCTCAACAGTTTTAGGATTAAATTCTAAAAATTTTTTACACTCTTCTTAGAAAGGCAATGTATGGATCTTTAATTGGAAATTTTTCTAATTAAAAGTTCTTCTATAAGTTTTATTTTGTCTTTTTGTTCGTAGGCTTGTTTTATTCTGTGTTTTGCAATAACAGGAATCATCCTTTTTTCTCTACAATTGGTGTGTAAATTTCGCTCAACTCATCTAAATATCCATGAGAATTTGCTATTTCTATACTTCTCTTGACCCACACGTTCGTTAGCTCACCTAATAAACGTAATAATTACAACAAAATATATTTTTGCAGCACAACAAATGCAACACACTAAGACTCAACATAACCAAAAATTTTATATAGAACCACCAATCCATTCAAATTTGAGGTGATAACCATGGCTACCTTACAAGGCCAACCCGTGCTTATATTAAAAGAGGGAACACAAAGGACTGTTGGTAGGGATGCTCAAAGGTTGAACATAATGGCAGCCCGTGTAATAGCTGAAGCTGTAAGAAGCACCCTTGGCCCAAGAG
>WAJX01000064.1 GCA_015523665.1 Ferroglobus sp. | reverse complement strand
CCCTTATCCTGATAGCTATAAAGAGCTTAAAAGACAGTTGAGGGGTATAGATGTCATAGTTGCACATAAGCATGAGGAAGTTTCGGCAAGAATTGCTGAAGAGTTGGGAGTACCTTTTATGCCTAGAATAATAACGACATTTCTCCCAGACGGGATATCTTATTTTGATGTTAAAATACCTGAAATAAAGCTCGATCCAATATCTTATTCTCTTACATGCTCAATTCAAGCTGCTGAGATACTCAGAATTTTCACTGCTTATCACATGCCAGTTATAGCCCCTCAAGCTTATATTGTCGATGTAAAAAGCAAAGAATATATCAGAAAAATAGAACTAAAGAGAATATGAGAATTAAAACTCCATCTAGAATACATATAACGTTAATAGATTTAAATGGAAGCATTGGGAGAATTGATGGCGGGGTTGGTTTAGCTTTAGAGTCTCCATTTATAGAAATTTTAGCAAGGGAAAATGATAGGGTATTGATAAGAGGTAAAGCTGAAAATATAGATAGATTTTATGCTATTGCTAATAAGTTCTCTAAATTAACTGGGAGAGGTATTGAAATAGAAGTCTTATCAGATTACAAACCACACATCGGGCTTGGGAGTGGAACACAGATCAGTCTTGCAATCGGTAAATCTTTTAACGATCTCTATAACTTAGGACTTTCGATAAGGGATATAGCAAAGATTGCTGGAAGAGGTGGGACATCTGGTATTGGCATTTCTGCATTTGAATTTGGAGGGTTTATTGTAGATGCAGGACATTCTAAAAAATATAAGAGGAGCTTCTTACCATCCTCTTTCAGCAAAGCCCCCCCTCCTCCACTTATAGCAAGATATGATTTCCCAGAGTGGGATATATGTTTGATTATTCCAAACAAAAGTGGTTTTTATGGGAATGAAGAGTTAAACCTTTTTGAGAGAAACACACCACTTCCGATTGAAGAGGTTAGAGAGTTGTCTCACATAATATTGATGAAACTCATGCCATCTGTAATAGAACAAGATTTAGATGAATTCTCACAAGCTATTTTTAGAATACAAGAAATAGGATTTAAGAGAGCTGAAGTAGAACAGTACGGAGAGAAGATGAAAAATCTTTTATCTTCACTTTCAGAGGTTGGAGCGTGTGGTATGAGTTCTACTGGACCAACTGTATATGTTATATCTGAAAAGATAAAGATGAGTGATGTGAGGAGTATTGTTAGAGAGTGTGATATAAGAGCTGAGATCTTAAAAACGAAAGCGAATAATAGGGGGGCTGAGGTTGAAGTATAGGCTTTGGTTGGGAGATTACGATAACGATTTACATCTTTCCAAAGACTTCTTTAAATCTTTTTTAAGCTGTAAAAATGACAATCCAGTACCATCTGAAGCTTTTGAAGTTGCAAAGAAAAAGATATCTAACTACTATGAGGAATTGAGAAAAGTTGCAATTGAAGTTGCTGAAAAAGAAGTTGAAAAGGAATTAAAGAGGGAAGACAGATACGTTGTTATGCTTTTAAAAGCTCTTGATGAGTTGATCGAGTCGATAAATATACTTGAGGAGAAATATAGGGATCTTGTTGAGATTAAAAATAGTGGTGTTGTTGAAAGTTTAAATAGATCTATAAATGATTTAAAAAAGCTTAGAAAAGAGATAGAAAAGGAGATAGAAGATATAATGTTAAAGATAGCTCCAAACTTGAGTGAGGTGGCAGGGGTAAAGCTTGGAGCTAGACTTATAGAGAAAGCAGGAAGTTTAGAGAAACTTGCTACTCTTCCTGCAAGCACGATTCAAGTTATAGGAGCAGAGAAGTCACTTTTTAAGGCTATATCAAGAATGAAAAAAGGAAAAAAAGCTAGAGTTCCAAAACATGGCATAATTTTTCAGCATCCATTTATAAGGACATTACCAAAAAGGAAGAGGGGGAAGATGGCTAGATTTCTAGCTTCAAAGATTGCAATAGCGGCAAGGGTGGATTATTTTAGTGGTGAGCTTAAAGAAGATATGATTGAGGAGGTAAGGCATAGATATGAAAGAATTGCAAGATCTTAAGGAGATATCCCATAATATTTATAAGGCCGTATATAACAATAAAGAGATCTTACTTACTAAAAGCAGTTACCCTCCATATTATGGAGAGAGGAAGTTTGACAATCTTAGAGAATGGATACCTAGTAGAAGTAAGTTATCTGCAGTATTGCTTAAAGGATACAATTTAAAATTTAGAGGTGATGAGAAACTTCTATATTTAGGAGCGGCATCAGGGACTACTGTAAGTCACATCTCTGACATCTTAGATAAGGGGATAATATATGCTGTTGAGTATTCAGCAAAACCTTTTTCAAAGTTTTTAGAGCTATCAAAGATGAGAAAGAATATAATTCCTATATTTGCTGATGCTTCTAAACCAGAAAATTATTCTGGGATTGTTGAAAAAGTTGATTTCATCTATCAGGATATAGCACAGAAAAATCAAATTGATATATTTATAAAAAATTCAAATTTTTTTTTAAAAGAAAATGGAGAAGGCATTATTATGGTTAAAGCAAGAAGTATAGATTCGACTGAAGATCCAGAAGTTGTGTTTAACGAGGTTTTGAAAGAACTTAGAAAAAGGTTTAAAGTTTTAGCATTTAACACACTCGAGCCGTTTCATTCAGACCATATCTTTGTTCATGTAAAGGTGTTGAAATGAGACAGAAATTTGTTCTCGATACTACAGCGATAACAGATACTGGAATGAGGGAGAGGGAAGGATACGATAACATATGCCAATCAGCGGATTATATCATGGACTTAATTGCTGATGCGAGATTAAAGTTAGATATAACCTGTTATATTCCATATCCTACAGTTTATACAGAGTTGGTTAGTTTTTTGAAGAGATACAAGTGTCCAGAAAATGTTTTTTTAAAACTTGATACATGGTTAATTAAAAAAACACCCAATAGGATTGAAGTTATGATCCCATCTGCAATATTCTATGAGTATGTTTTAACGATGAGACAGAGGATAAACAAAGGAAGAAGAATTGCTGAAGAGTTTATATGGGAAAGTTCAGTTATATCTTCAAAAGCTGACTCAAAAAATGTTGAAAGGGAGATAGGCAATTTAATAGCTAAATTTAGAGATAAATACAGAAGTGCTTTAAGACAGGATGTCCTTGATTCATCTCCAGATATAGATGTTCTATTATTAGCGAAAGAATTAGATGCATCGGTTGTGAGTAGTGATGCTGGTATAAGAAGATGGGCTGAGATGATGGGTTTGAGATTCGTTGAAGCGTCAAAATTTCCAAGTATGCTTAAAGAATACCTTTCAAGAAAGGAAAAGGAATGAAAAATGTAAAAAGAGTGAAAAAGGAGAGAGAGAAAAAAGAAAGAGAAATGAAATGAAAGGGAAAGAGTAGAAAAAGGAAATAGGAAAGAGAGTTAAAAGGAAAAAGAAAGGGAAGTTAAAAATGAAGAATTGGTAAGATGTAAAGGATATAAATTTCTTCATGCTATAATAGGTAAAAATATGGAATGAAGTAATTTAAAAAATGAAGTAATTTAAAAGTATGTAAAAGTAGAAAAGGGGAGGAATAAGAAAAGAAAATGTGAGAGATGAGGGACTAAAAGATTTAATGTTGGGATAAGAGTATAGGGGAGAGAAAATGAAGGTTGAAAAACCTAGAGGCACTAGAGATTTTCTTCCGGAGGAGATGGAGAAGAGAAGGGAAGTTGAAAATATTTTAAGGAGGATAGCTGAACTTCACTGCTATAGGGAAATTCAAACACCAACGTTTGAGCATCTCGAACTCTTCACCAGAAAGTCTGGGGAAGCGATAATTGAAGAAATGTATGTGTTTGAGGATAAATCTGGTAGGAAATTGGCTTTAAGACCAGAGTTGACTGCTCCAGTAACAAGAATGTTCGTGAACGAATGTTCTTTTTTACCAAAACCTCTTAGATATTATTATTTCTCAAATTGTTTTAGGTATGAGAGACCTCAGAAGGGGAGATATAGGGAGTTTTGGCAATTCGGGATTGAATTAATAGGAAGTGAAAAACCAGAAGCTGATGCTGAAGTAATTCATTTAGCGTATAAAATGTTGAGATCTCTAAATCTAGACTTCGAACTACATATCGGAGATGTTGGGCTTTTAAGACATATACTTTCAGAAGTTGAAGAACAGGATAGAATTATGAGATTGATAGACAAAAGGGAATTTGAAAAACTTAGAAGTTTACTCAATAGTGAGACTTATGAAAAGATAATGCAATTAAGAGAATGCGAGGATATAAGCTTTGCTGAAGAAATCATACCAGATTTTGATTTTTCACATCTCTTAAAAGTTAGTGAAATCCTAAAATCTCTTAACGTAGATTTCAGATTTAATTTTACAGTGGCTAGAGGTCTTGATTACTATACTGGAATCGTTTTTGAAGTTTATGCAAAGGAGGGATTAGGTGCACAAAATCAGATTTGTGGAGGTGGAAGTTATAGACTCTCAAAGCTATTCGGCGGAGAAGATATCCAAGCTACTGGATTTGCAATAGGTTTCGATAGAATTGTTGAACTCTATAAACATGAAGTTACGAGAGATGTTGTAGTTGCTGTGATTTCTTTGGTTGATAGTGTTTATGGTTTTAAATATGCTGAAATGCTTAGAGAAAATGGAATAAAGGCTTATGTAGACGTTATGGGCAGATCATTAAAAAAACAGTTAAGTTACGCTAACGATATAGGTGCTAGCTATGCGTTGATAATTGGGGAGGACGAGATAAAAC
>WAJX01000063.1 GCA_015523665.1 Ferroglobus sp. | reverse complement strand
CCTTTTTCCCAGCTTGCCAATTTTAAAATTTTGTTTTCTCCTTCAGATTGGCTTTTCCCGTTTGAACACATACCCACTTCAACAACCTCGGTATTTCTTTTTTCGATACTTTTAAGGCTAACCTCAATAGCAGACTGCTCAGTTCAACATGCAACCTAATTCTTCTTTAATCTTGTAAATGTTTGCTCTCTCAACTTCAAGGGCTTCGAGAACGCAACTGCAATTTTTGAAAGCGGACTCTTCAAGAACGTTCACTGAAGTATATAAGGTGTATCGGGACAATTTCTTGAGCACATCGATCTGTTTCTCAAGTATCACTTTAAGTATCACTGTTGTGTCAACGAAGCATTCTTCCTTCATAGTAAATCTCATCGAGTTTTTTGAAATCTACCTTTGTCTTTGGTAAGGCTTCGATAACTTTTTTCAGCTCTTTTAAGAAATCTTCAGTTATTACTCCGAGTTCTTCTTTTATCTCCATTCTTATCCTAACTCCCTGCGGTAGATCAATCTTTTCAAGGGGCTTAAAGACGCCGTTTTCATAGATTACTTCGATAACCTTTGGCATGAATGCATTTCATAGTTTAAATTTAAAATGGTTTACTAGCCCTCATTCAAAAAATACGTATTTCAGATTATTGCTCCTTACAAACTCTTTCAGCTCGTTATCTAGGCTTGCGAACTTCGTGTCGTTGCCTAAGGCAATCGAGTAAAGAATGCAATCTATAATGTCTTTATGACCCATCTCGTAGATTTCAAAGGCTCTTAGAATTATTTCAGCGTTAATCTCAGCTTTAGCATAACATTCGAATATACTTCTAATCCCAGTTTCGAAAGAATCACGATCGAATTGACCTTTTTTCTTAAGAGAGCTGACAACCCAAAGACACTCTAAAATGCTGAAGTCTGAATAATACAACTTATGATTCCTAAGCTTTTTCAAGATTTTATCAGCTCTTTCAACATCAACTCCGAGAGTTGGCAAAAGCAAAGAAGTGTCAAGGAGAACCTTCATATTTATTCTGCTCCTCCAAACTTATTTTTTCAACTTCCTCAGCAGATATCTTGGCAAACTTCTTCCCGTGCAAAGCAAGATCGATTGGATCTCTTATAACTTCAACTATCATTTTTTCACCTTCAACCAAAATCTTCACCTTGTCTCCTTCCTTTATTTTAAGTAAATCTACCACGTTTTTGGGAAGATAAAGGGCAAACTTCTTCCCGATTCTTGCCGATATTTCCAGACTCACAATTAACCACCAGAATACTTTTATTTTCCAGAATATAAAAATTTTCTGATTACTACCAACACACCTTCGTGTATCTCACCGCTTTTTCTATTCTCCTGCCCTCTGTTACAATCCTCATCGGAGCTAACCGAGAATGATGCAATAGAACTTGGGAGAAAAGCAAAGAATGATAGGCTAATTTGAAAAGAGATACATCTAGTGATTGACGCAAACGTTCTGTTCTCTTTCTTTTAAAGTCAACAAAGACAAAACTGACCTTTCTTTTATCTGGAATGTTAATGAGTCCTAAATTTGCAATAGAGGATTTCTGTTCAATCTGGAGTTGTTAAATTTGGGTTTTTAAATCTGGGTTGGCAAAAATTAGAAAAGAAAAAATAAAATTAGCTTCTTGAAATTTCAACACCCAAGAACTTACCTCTACTCTCCAAACGCCATACGATTCCTTTAAGCTCACCATTCTGGTCAGCTACGATTCTTACTGGAAGGGCTGTATCTTGCCAAAATTTTAGTGCTCTTAGCACCTTTTGTAGAGCATGACTATTCTCATTGTTCCTAAAGATACTCCACCCCTTAAGATTTACAACCTTACCAATTTTTGTTGCTGGAAGGATAAAAGCTGTTATCAACACACTCCTTGTTCGTTTAAAAGCTGGATGGTTTGGTTTCACTATGCCTTTTTCTACCAATTCAGCCTTTAAGTAAGCGAGTGGGCGTAGCACAAGGAATTCCAGCCAATCTTTTTCTTGCCCCAAAACTTTGCTCCAATTGATATAGCTCATCTATTCCTTATAGAATACCTTCTATTGTGTCGGGTACTTTCTTCGGTGGTTGATGTATGCAAGCTCTTTCTTACACAACACAATCTGGTATTGCAAAGCTCTCAAGTACATCCCAAATCTCCTTTATCGAAAGTCTATCCTCACTTGCCTCTGGGTTTGGTGCACCAAACTCAATTGGATAAGACCTTGAAGTCGTGTCATAGGGATAGAATTTCATTCATCCACATATGGGCTTAGGAGGAAATACACCAGCAGAGCTTCAGAGGTTCGCTTTAGCAAATATCACTAATTAACAACACGTAACACAAAATATCAGTAAGCAGAGAAGACCAACAAATCTATACAAAAATAACACAAAAAAGTTGAGTGTGTTAGTATAATATGCTCATAAAACAGCATTATACAGCTTCAAGTCTCAAGAAGTAGCGTGAGTTTTTCACACAGTTTGATTTGTTTTTTGTTTGCTGTTGTTTATTTTCCTTCTTTTAAAAATATAGTGTATATATAACATAGTAGTAGTAGTAATAATAAATGTGTTCACAAAAATTCATTTATATATAAGACATAGTTCTAATTTTAGGTATTCTGCTATACAACTTTTTCTATCTATCACATGTGAAAGGTTAAATCCTTTAATTTTGTGTACTTGCCAACCCTGTTTTAACAACCCAAATTTAACAACTCTTATTTGAACAGAACCCAATAGAGAAACTTATAAAGCATAAAACGATAATAAAAGAGATAACCGTGCTAAGTACAAGGTAGGTAATCAAGTAAGTAATTAAACTACAACACCCTCCTCAACCGCTTTTTTCACCAGCCCTATCTGTTTTTTCTTTTCTTCAAACTCTTCGGGAGTGTAGCAGATTATGTCTGCTCTTTCGTTGAGATCCCAAAGCTCGTAAACCATTTCCATCCTCCTCACGAAG
The DNA here is from genome assembly GCA_015523665.1 of Ferroglobus sp. Lineage (GTDB taxonomy): Archaea > Halobacteriota > Archaeoglobi > Archaeoglobales > Archaeoglobaceae > WAJX01. The sequence goes on along the minus strand of WAJX01000063.1, from coordinate 1,535 downwards.
TTTATACCTCTGAACCTCTCGCTAACTATTATTATGTCGTAATCGCTCTCTTTAAGATAATCCTCTCTCGCCCTCGAACCGAAAACGATTATCATTTCTGGTTTAAACACCTCCTTAACCTTCCTCACAAAATCTTTTATCTTTTCAATTCCTTCTTCACCCATTCTATCACCTTCTTTGCAATCATAATTCTTTCTTTAGCTATCTCTTCATCGTAAAGTTCACAAGGCAAGCTCTGAGCAATATCTGGATATCTTCTCACTACAAAATCAGGCTGAATCTTTCTTAATAATGTTTCATACTCCTTCGGAATCCCAACGCTCTTTCCGAGATATATCAGGGAATGAGTCGTGCTTGGTGAGGATTTAAGTTTGTGAATATGTAGGGCTTTTAAGGCTTTCTCGATGCTTTGATGACAGAGAAATGCTGTAACAAAGTATTCTTTGATTTTAAAATTCTTTTCCGCAGCTTCCAAGTCTTTCAAAGCTTGCTTCCACCACAACTCCACTTCTTCTCTCATCTTAATCACAATTGATTTCAAAAAGCTACCTTTTAAACATTTCTTCATCTTCCAAAGCTTGTAACAATAGCGAAATCATAAGTGTCAAAAACTCTCTAACTGCTTTTATTTTATATTTCGATTATGAGTGGAATTACAAATGACGTGTCAAGAAGTCAACCATAATTCACTCCTATTCGTTTATTCTCTCGATTAAAATCGAAGTTTAATTGGTTCAAAATCTATTTTTCCCTCTCTACTACTATTTTCAGCTTTATCTCCTCCTTTAGATTAACTTTTGGGGTTTGAAAACTCCGTTCTCATACACTACATCAATGATCTTCGGCATGAGCAGATTTAAGAATTAAAGCTTAAAATAGTTTGCTCAAACCTCAAACCACAATTTCCAAAAAATCTAACCTTCTAAAATCCTCATCGAATGTTGCTATCTTCTTTATTCCGTAATGCTTGCAGGTTGCAGCTATCAAAGCATCGTTTGGCAATAGATTATATTTTTCCATGATACTCTGAAAATCGTTGATATCACATTTATTTTCAAGAATTAAAATATTAAATTTCTTTAGAAATTCAAAAAACTTCCTGTAAACAGATAAATTACTGTAGCCATTCTTTTCGATAAAATCTCTTTGGTCGTAAAACCTCACGATACCTTTATGTGCCAACTCCTCTCTGATCAGGATAAAAGTTGTCTCTTCAAAGATGTTTGTAAATACAACTGGTGAATATTCCGTTAAAGTGAACTTTATCGTATTTTTAGCTCTTTCAGTTAAATCTGTCTTCAAAAAGAAGTTTACGAGGACGTTTGTGTCTATTACTACTTTCTCCATACTTTTGCCTCGTATCTCAACTTCTCAATGTCCTCAAGCGAAATTTTCGATTCTATTAATCCGCAAAACTCTTCCAGCAATTCATCTAAATTTTCTATTTTGATCTTTAACCGCGTCCTTTCTGGCAAGTCAACCTTCTCAAGGGGTTTGAAAACTCCGTTCTCATACACTACATCAATGATCTTTGG
>WAJX01000062.1 GCA_015523665.1 Ferroglobus sp. | reverse complement strand
GTTTAATTTTTTAACCATATTTATTTCACTCCGCACAGCAGCTGAGCTTTGTTACATCCTTGTAAAACGTCTGGGCAACCATCTTTATCGCCTCGCTCATTGTTGGATAGACATGAACCATATCAATGATTTCATCAATCGTCATTCTATGTTTTATGGCTAAGGCTGCTTCATGAATTACATCAGCAGCTCTATCTCCAAGCATATGCACTCCAAGAATTCTTTTTGTTCTTTCTTCAGCAACCATCTTTATCACACCCCTAGTTTCTCTTATCGCCCTTGCCTTCGGCACGTCTTTCATCAGAAGAGTTCTGCATAAGCAATTGAATCCAGCATTTTCAGCATCTCTTTCAGTCATTCCAACAATTCCGATTTCAGGATGTGTAAAGATTGCCCTTGGAATTGTATCATAATCAACAGTTCTATGCTTATTAGCTATTGCATTTTCTGCAGCAACTATACCCTCTTTTGCAGCAACTGGCGTTGCCATCGGTTCACCAATCACGTCACCAGCAGCCCAGACGTTTTCAGCTGCTTTTAACTCTTGATCAACTTTTATGAAACCCCTGCTATCCACTCTCACGCCCACTTTTTCCAGACCAAGATTCTCTGTATTTGGCTTTCTGCCAGTAGCTACAAGAATGTGCTTTGCTTTAAGCTTCATGAGCTCACCATTAATTTTCACAATCACTTCTTTTTCATTTCCTACTTTTCTGACTTCAGATACCGAAGCAGAGGTGTGTATCCCAATCCCGTCTTCCACCATATACTTGTAAAGATGTTCTGAGATTACCGGCTCAACTTTGCTCAAAATTCTATTACCTCTCTCAAGGATTGTTACCTCACTTCCAAGCCTGAAAAACAGCTGACCTATTTCAAGAGCTATATATCCACCTCCAATGATAATGAGTGACTCTGGCAGTTCATCAAGCTGAAGTATCGTTCTGGATGTTAGACAACCAGCCTCTTCAATCCCCTTTATTGCAGGAATTGCTGGACTTGCTCCTGTCGCTATTATGAACTTTTCCGCTTTATATATTTCTCCATTAACCTTTATCTCAGAAGGAGAGACGAAATATGCTCTTCCATTAACTAAATCTATGTTTTCATCGTTTTCAGCTACACTAATATATTTTGCATTTCTCAGCTCAGCTACAAGCTCATCCTTCTGGGCTATAAGCTGTGAGAAATCGAGATTGGCTTTAGTTTTTATTCCTGAAAAGCCTTTTAAAGCATTTTTGTAGATAATGGAGGCATGAATCAGGTTTTTTGTTGGAATACAACCCCTGTTAACACACGTCCCACCTATCTCATCAAATTCTGTCAGAAGAACTCTTGCTCCATGCTCAGAAGCTTTTAGAGCTGCAGCAAATGCTGCAGAACCTGAACCAAGAATTGCAAGATTATATCTCTTCATAAAAATTATTTGCGGATTTAGTACAAAAGATTTTTGGACAATATTTAACTTTGTGAAATTAATTAAATATATAATATATGCTATATTATAAGGATTGAGATATCCGTATGACCATATACAACATTTTTACAAAATTTATAAATAACTATTACCAATTAACATTAGTTATATCATATAATATTTAAATATAATATATTCAAAATTTTTATTTTATAAAAAATATAATTATTATTAATTTTTGTTAGAATTTATCATATCCCGATACATATCGGAGAAATGTTCCCATCCAGTTTCTGATATTATACTCATCTCACCATTTCTCTCTAAATACACCCCATCACCTCTTTCCACTCTTCCAATCACATTAAAATCAAAATTTAATTTATGGATGAGCTTAGCTGGAATTGTAAAGAGTAATTCAAATTCTTCTCCAGAGCTTAGAGCTATATCGATTGGATCGAGTTTTAAATATTCTGAAACTTCAAACACTACATTTTCTATAGGAATTTTTTTTGCATCTATAACTATTCTCACATTACTTGCTCTCGCGATAGCATTTAACTCTTTACTAATTCCATCACTAACATCTATCGCCGAGTTAGCAAATTTTGATAGTGTAATACCTTCATAAACTCTCGCAAACGGTTTGCAAAGTTTTTTGAGAAGTTCAGGATAACTTTCAATCTCACCTCTTTTATAAAGGATAAGAGCAGCTAAAACCCTCCCAACATCTCCGGTTATGCATACTAAATCTCCAACCTTTGCATTATCTCTCAATAGGAGTCGTTTTGAGAATCCTATAGCTATGCCATCAATTATTAATTCTAAAGCTTCATTCGTATCTGCTGCTATCAAAAACATATCATATTCTTTAAGAGCTTCATCAATCCCATTTGCGATTCTTTCTAAATAATCCAAATCAGTATATTTTGGAAATCCTATAGAAAATGAGAAATGAGTCGGTTTTGCACCCATTGCAACAACATCACTGACGTTCATCGTTACAATTTTAAAGCCTACATCTTCTGCTCCTAAAATATCTGGAATATCCGTTGAACTTATAAGCATATCATTAGCTATTACAACCCACTCGCCAGTTTTATCAGAGTAAAAATATCCAGCATCATCTCCTATATTTATTCTTCTTTTAATTCGATTCTTAAAAAGTTCTATTATTTCAGATTCCATATATTTTTTATTTCACCTTTTTATTTGTTTTTATCTTTTCTATCCATTCTTAAATCGTTGTTTTAAAAGTTATTATGTTGTAGTCGAACATTATTATCATTTTTATTTTCCACTTTTATTTATTAATTAAAAAATAAAAGTTATATTTAATTATAATTATTTTATTATATTTTAATACTTATCAACTGTCAGAAGTTTCAGCAAATTGTTTGACAAATTTTTTAATTTCCTCATACGTTAAACCCCAACAAAGATTCGTGATCAATATAATTATGCAGCACTTTATTTGTCTATTATTATTTAGTAAATAATCTATTCTTTTTAGCAATATATTTATTAACTTAACTTTATTTTTTATTATAATATTTTATATTATATATTAGTTTTAGTAGACTAAATTATCAATAATAAAAAATAAAACTGCTAATCGCCAAACCCACATTTTCTGAACTTCACCTCTCCAGTTTTGAATTTATCCCTCCAAGCAGGAAAAACCAAAGAGATCTTTGTTTCGAACCAAATGCACGAACGTTCGTCATTCTTCATAACATAATTTTCACAATTGACACATTCCATACATCAAATTTGTTTGACTTTTATTTAAAATTTTTTGATACAACTGTATAAACTGTATGCACTCTCAACTTTAAAGTTTAAAAATAAGATTAAAAATTAATTAGGATATAAACTTTCTAATCCATTTAAAGCTTCATTAAGCTTTATTAATCTAAAAAAAGAAGGAAGATTGATGATAAAAATCGATGGTAGTTACGCTGAAGGTGGTGGTCAAATTTTAAGAACAGCAATAGCTTTAGCATGTATTACTGGAGAAGAAGTTGAAGTGTTTAATATAAGAGCAAATCGCCCAAAACCAGGACTTGCTATGCAACATTTAAAAGGAATAGAGTCAGCAAAAATGATAAGTAGAGCCGAGGTTGAAAACGCTAATCTGGGTTCAACGAGAGTTGTTTTTAAACCTAAAACGATTAGAGGTGGGAGATACAAGATAAATATCGGTACTGCTGGAAGTATAACCCTAATTCTTCAAACAATACTCCCTCCAGTGCTTTTTGCGAATGAAGAGAGTGTATTTGAGATTATTGGTGGAACAGATGTTAACTGGAGCCCTACAATTGATTACTTCAAAAATGTTACGATGAGAGCTCTGGAGAAGTTAGGAGTTGAATTAGAGATAAAACTGCTAAATAGAGGATATTATCCAAAGGGTGGTGGTAAGGTATTAGTTAAAGTTGAACCTTCCAAGCTCAAGGGGTTTAAGTTTGAGAGAAAGGAAATTAAAACTGTTAAAGGTGTAAGTCATTGCTCGAATCTCCCATATCATGTAGCTGAGAGGCAGAAAAGAGTTGTCGAAAGAGTAATTGAAGATTTAGGATTAAAATGCGATATAAAAACAGAGGTGCTAAAAGAGCTATCAACTGGTAGTGGAATAACTATCTGGGGAGGATACAAAGGAGCATCCTCGTTAGGAGAGAGGGGAAAACCGGCTGAAAAAGTTGGTGAAGAAGCCGTGAATTCATTCATAGAAGAGTTAAACTCTCAATCAGCTTTTGATAGACATCTGGCTGATCAAGTTATGATTTTCTCAGCAGTTGCTAATGGAAAGACGGAATATACTACCAGTGTTATAACAAAACATGTAGAAAGTAACAAATACGTTATAGAGAGCTTTTTTGGAAAATGCATCGAATTCAATAACAACAGGATAATTATCTCTGGAAAAGGACTATAATTGATTAGTTATACGTATTCTTTAATGTTACTTCAATACCATAATTAAATCATAATTTATTTAATTTTATTTAATCATAACTAATAGCATAGTCAACTACCTAAACCCTACCCTTGCTTTCTCCATGTATTATTGCTGATGCAACTAAATGGGCAACTCTCAGAGCCTCTGGAAAATTACCTTTGACTCTGGCTGCATTTATGTAAGTTGTAGCCTCAGTAATATTGCAACCTCTAAGCTGAGCGTAGAGAGAGTCTTCTATCTTAACAAACTCTCCACCTTTTTTCATAATTTCCATTCTCCTATCATAATCATCAACATTTTTTAGGGCATTAGTTATACTTTTAAAATCAGGCATCTTTCTCGTTAAAACTATAACCGGTTTCTCCGTTTTTTTATTAATTTCTTCCACATCTGCAATATTAAACCCACCAAAAGTTATTCCGCCCAGAAAAATACATTTTATCTGCTCCCTAAATTTCGACTTTAAAATAGATCTCACAATCTTTTCTGTAACGTCAAATCCATCTACAGATATCCTCTCAATTATAAATCCCTCAACGTAACTACCTCCTTCAGTTATACATCCAACGAGATAACATTCATCCCCTCTAAAGCTATCATCAAATCCGATAAATCTCCAAGACTTCATGGACTTTTTATACCTTTAGATTAATTAAACACTTATGGTGAGGGAATGGCTTATCGAAGAAGAGATACTAAAAGCTGAAGTCCCAGATGAAAATGCTGTTTGGCATTACGTTGTAGAATTTCCAAAAAATTCAAAACAGATGTGTGAGATCATAAAACCTATTGGTAAAGATTACATATTAGTTGTTAGCGTAATTGTTTTGTCAGAGAACCATTACAAAGCTTTAAAGAGCTTGCCATATAAAAAGAGGAGAGAGATTATTCACAAATGGAAAATGGACTTGCTCTTCAGAAATGTAGAGTTTAGAATGATTCCCGACACAGATGATCTCCAAAGAATAGAGTTCACAGGAATTATCTACGATGAAGAGATTACAAAACCAAAATTAATGAATTTGTTGAGAGAAGTTTTTAAATGTAAATTATATATAATTTGGAGTGCAAAATATGAACTTGAAAGCGGTGATGAGGATTACATGTACTTATAAAATTTTTATAGATTTGTAAATTAAAATTAAAATAATAAAAAGATTAATATTTATATCTATATTAATAAAAATAATAAAATAAGTCTAGATGTGTTCTAAATTTATCCTATCTTGTCCCATCTTATCCCCATATCATCACATTCTTTCCAAGGCTTCTATCCCCAAAAGCTCCAGTCCGTTTCTTAATACAATCCTAGTGGAATCAACTATTGCCAATCTATGCATTCTAATCTCTTCTTTAGCATTTAAAACTGGATGATCTCTGTAAAAATCATTAAAAGACGATGCAACTTTCATAAGATATTCAGCAAAAATGTTTGGTCTCAACTCATTTATAACCCTCTCTATAATATATGAAAATTTTGAAAGAAGTATTATATGTTTTCTTTCAACATCTGTACAGAGTTCAGGCTTAAATCTAACTTCATCTTTAGTGATCTCTTCATTTCTATTAGCTTTTCTAAGAATACTACATGCTCTTGCATGACTGTATTGAATGTAACTTGCGGTTTGTCTTTCAAAATCTAATGCATTTTTCCAATCAAAAACCATATGTTTTTCTGGAGCAATCTTTACAAAATCGAACCTTAATGCTCCAACAGCAACAGCTTTCGCGATTTTCTCTTTTTCATCCATATCTCTATCTCTCAATAATTTCATAGCCTCTTCAAATGTTTTCTCAATAAGCTCATCTGCAGAGATAAATTTTCCTCTTCTAGTACTCATAGATCCTTCTGGTAGTGATACAAACTCAAAAAATACGATCTCAGGAGGTTTCAATCCAATAAACTTTAGTATATCAGATAGTTGTTTTCCAATCAATTTATGATCCGCTCCAAGGATATTTATAAATCTTGGATATCTTTCATTTTTCCATAAGTGATACGCCAAATCTCTTGTTATGTACAATGTTGTTCCATTCTCACGTCTCAATATTACATCTTTCTCAAACTGTAATCTACTTCCATCTATCTTCCAAGCACCGTTTTTAATTAAAATACCATTCTTATCCAATATATCAAAAATCCTATTCACATATCCATTCCTTACGAAGTATGATTCTAATACAAAACTATCATGATGAACGTTTATATTTTTGAGAGTTTCAATAACACCCTCAAGAACTTTCTCAACAACATCTTTAAAAAGTCTTATAACATTCTCATCTCCATCTTCATACCTCTTCATAATCTCTTCAATTTCCTTTTCTAAATCTGAATTCTTTTCTAACTCTTCATTCATTCTAATATAAGCTTCAGCAACAGCATGATCTGGCTTTTTTTCACTCAAACCAAATTTATTCACTCCAAGCACAGCTATTGCTGTTTGTCTCCCCATATCGTTGACATAATACTGTGTTTCAACGTTAAAACCAGCTTTTTTAAAAATTCTAGCTAAAGTATCACCAATTATAGAATTTCTCAAATGACCGATATGTAAAGGCCCGTCTGGATTTGCAGAGGTATGTTCAATTAGAACATCCCCCTTTAAGTCAAGACTACCATAATCCTCATCTCTGTTTAATATACTTCTAATCGTCTCAGCTAAAAATGTATTATTCACGAAGAAGTTTATGTAACCATTAATAGCTTCAACTTTTCCGATGTAAGAGAATTCTCCTTTAGTCTTTATTTCTGAAACGAGTTTTTCAGCTATTTTCTTAGCATCTTCTCCTTTTTCTTTTGCAATCTTAAAAGAGATGGTGGATGTTAAATCAGAGTGTTCACTTTCTCTTATAAATTTCTCCTCACAATTGAGAGATCTCTTCACTTCCTCTTTAAAAAACCTAAACATATCTCCATCCCCCGATTTATATTAACAATATATTAACAATAAATAAATTTTTAATATTTAAAATTAAAAATTAATAAGCTCATCTTTTAAATCTTAATATTGCTGCAATACCACCGAATGCATTATATAGCATTGCTCCCTCTTCAGATTCTGTGGATATAAATTCAACGTTGGCTCCAGTTGATTCTGCAAGTTCAGCTAACTCCAAAACTACATCTCTCCTATCAATCTCCTCCATCTGAACTCTATCTTTTTCACAAAAAATCGAATCATTACTTCTCTCTTTTAAAGTGATCTCTCTAATCTCCCCGCAAACTGAACATCTATACTTCACCCTCTCATACCTTAAACCCTCTGAAAGTAAAAGTGTCTCAACCGCCCCAATGCTCAGATATTTCCTAACCTCATCTTCACCATAAACAGATAGACCATCTCTTACAACCTCTTTCAAAAATCTATTCATCAACTTCTTCTCTCTCATTATATCCAATTCTTGTAAGGTATCACTAGCTTTTTCAACGATCTCATAAAGTCCACTCTCATCAGTATAACTCACATCAAAAAGCCCAATGACTTTCTTTTGCAATTCATGATGAAGATATTCTCCTTCATAAAATTCCTCCTTTGTGGGACTTGGACCACCAATTAATATGCCAACAAGATTGTCTATTTGAAGTAAAACTTCATTCGCCTTTTCACCAACTCTCTTATAGAATTCATGAATAGCGATCTCTCTAAGCCTTTCAAATCTAACACTACTCTGCCCACCTTGCCTATGCTTTCCTGGGACATTGGAAGTTGTATATGCTAAACTTTCTATTCTCTTTCCTTTTAGCACTCCGATTGTTGCTTCTCTTCTATCAAGAACTATAAGTCCATAAACTTTCTTCTCCTTTATCATTTCTTTTAAAGGTTCTAAGTAAAACTTTGAATCGCAATGATATTTGTAAAGTGGCACAGGCTCAGGTGGTTCAATTATTTCTGTTATGTGTTTCTCCTTCCCTCCACCGAGTTCAATTACTCCACTAATTATAACCATTCCATTTTTAGGTGGTTTTCTGAAAAATTTCAATCTCTGCAAAATAGCTTCTAACCCAGCAATAACATGAGTTCTCGTCTGTTTGGATTTTATATTTGCTGCTTGACTAAGTTCACTCCTTAACTGACTTGTAATATCCGCAATATTTTTATCTGGTGGAATGTATAAAGTTATAAGTTCTGTTCCTCTTCCCTTATATTTCTCAAGTTCTTCCAGTTTTCTTTTAAATTCATATTTTAATTTTGAATCTAATCTGGAGTCATTTTTAGTTTTTGACATCCTATCACATCCATTTTCCATTAAAATTTTTTATCCTAAACTGCCATGCTCTTATAGCTCTAAGTAAATCTATCTTCCTAAAAGCTGGCCAGAGAATGTCGCAAAAATAGATATGGCTATACACAGACTGCCACGGAAGGAAATTTGAAATTCTTTGTTCTCCACCAGTTCTTATGAGTAGATCTACATTCTCATATCCGTTATCAGAATATAAATATCTCCCCACAACTTCCTCATCTATTTCATCAACGTTAAGCTTTCCATTTTTGATATCAATTAAAATTCCTCTTATAGCATCCACTATTTCCTGTCTACCACCGTATGCTATCGCTATGTTAAGGAAAAAATTTGCATAGGATTTTGTAGCATTCTCCGTTAATTTGATTTCCTTTATAATATTATTAGGCAAAAGTTCCCTCCTCCCAACCACTCTAACTCTCACCTTATTCCTGTGTATTCTCTTATCTTCTCTCAATCTTTTCAACTCCTCCTTTATAATTTTAAAAATATTCTCCTTTTCTTCCTCATCCCTCTTAAAATTCTCGGTTGAGAATGCATAAACTGTGACAGTTTTAATTCCTATCTCCCAACACCACTCTAAAACTTTCTCAGCCTTTTTTGATCCAAAAACGTGACCCATTTTAGCTGGCAACCCTCTCCTTCTCGCATATCTCCTATTTCCATCCATGATTATCGCTACATGCTTAGGAATCTCCCTCTTTTTTATCTCTCTTTCGAGCATAATCTCATAAATCTTACTTATCACATTTATCATACTCATCCAACGTTGCCCTTACAAGTTTTTCATATTCTCTCTTTAAATAATATCTGTTCTTCTCCCCTATTTCCATCTTCAAAATTCCAAGTCTAGCACTCATCAAACCCACCATTGCAGATACTCCTCTAGGATTAAGTTTGTATCCAGCTTTTTCTAGAAGTTCATATATCTCGTCAGTTGTGTACTTCTTCCCAGTAAGCATAATTTTGATCAACTGTTTCCTTATTCCACTCCTATCCCTTTCGAGATATTTTTTTAGTCTTCTCTCGATTTCTGCACTCACAAACTCACCTCAGGGGAGATTTTTCTATAATTATCCTATTGTAAGTTGGATATCTTTCAATTATCGAAACCTTAAATCCATAATTTAAGATTTCTCTGAGATTTTTTTCAACAAATTCTTCACTAACTTCAAATCCGTCATCTGTTTCAAAAAAGTTAGCTTTTTTATTCAACAAATATTTTCTCACATTTTCTCTATCACTCTCATCACACTCTATGAGAGCACAAATAACTGTCCCATCATTTGTAACCTTATAAAATTCTGGCATATTAAACGCCATCCTTATCAATCTCCTCCTAAATTGAGCTATATCTTTAAACCTAACACTACAAAAATGGAATTTCCTAACGACCTCTGCATACCTATCAGCTATTTCCTTACTGCCTATAGCCTCGTAACAATGTCCCATTTTCCATTTATGAGTTTGCATCCTCCCGAAGTTAGAATCGGAAAATTCTAATTCATTAACATTCAAAAAGATGTCAAGTTCGTTTGTAATCTTTACTATACTTTCTTCAAATCTTATAGCTGGTATTTCAAATCCCACCTCAATTCCATACTTTATAGAAGATTTAATCGAACCGATATATCTTTCAGAATTTCTAAGATAAGGGGGATGGAATCTTATCTCATCAACACCAACTTCTGATAAACTTCTAATTATCCTTTCATTTGCTGGAATGCTTGTATATAGATGAACATGAATCCCAGAATTGTTTAAAGCTCTCAATATTTCTTTTATACGTTCAAATTTTAAGAGTGGTTCTCCCCCGGTAATTGCAACACCTTCAGCACTCATTGAGTTTATCTCATCAACTATATCACTAAACTTATAAACTCTTCTTTCATTTGCATAGATGACATCTTTTCCCTTTCTTTCATCACTTATCGGACAGTAATAACAACTTTCATAACATTCTCCAGTGATAAAGAGGACTAGCTTTGCTCCCTTTCTACAAAGCTTACATCCTTCAGAAAGATATGTATAATAGCTTCCCCCTTCAATCATTCTTTTCACTTTCATATCCATTCTCATTTTCATACGCTCATACCTATAGTCAACCTTCATAAATTCAAAAACCTTTTTTTAATAAATTCAACTCCAAGCAATTTTATGAAATATCCAGCCCTAGGCCCATGAGTTTTACCAAGAATTGCCTTATATATAGCCTGAAAAGCTTTTGATGGTTTCATATTTTTCTCATTCGCAACTTCGTATATCAGTTTGTGGATCGCTTCTGCACTCATATCATTTTTAAGCTTTTCTGCAAATCTTGTTAAAAAGTCAATCTCATTCTGAGTTAACTTTACATCAACCTTATCTTTAACCTCAAATTTCATACTATCTGGAGCGAACTTTTCAATCCAAGCTTTAGCATACTTCAATCTCCTCTTAACATCTCTCCTAACATTCTCATCCACTTCATAATTCCTAGACAATATCTCTATAACTTTTTCATAATCCCAATTGGCTATCTGTCCAACGACGATTAAATGTCTAAACGGTATATCAGAATAAGTTACATCCCCGAAAACAGATAATTTAACGCTCCTATCATTTCTTTTTATAGCATTCTCAAACTCATCGAATATATCAAGTAAACCTACCCCAGGATCAAATTCTATATGTTTTTCAGGCTTTACCCTCATTATTATATATCTAACCACTTCTGGAGGTAGAATTTGAATGATTTCGCTTACTGGGATAACTATTCCTTTTGAACTCTTCATCGCTCCCTTTCCCTTTAAATTTATCCACTCATATACAACCGGATAGGGTGGCTCAAAGCCGAACACTTCTCTTGCAATTCTTTTTCCAGTATCATAACTACCACCAGCAGCTGCATGGTCTTTTCCAAATGGTTCGCAGGTTATCTTTAAAATATCCCATCTTGCAACCCAATCTACTCTCCAACTGAGCTTTCCTTCTCTAAAAGTGGAAAACCCCTCATATCCACATGCACATTTATAATAAACTCCATTAGCATCAAAATCTACAACCTTTGTGGAGTTTAATCTTCCACAATTTTTACATATGGGCATAAAAGGACTCCAATCATCATTCACTTCTCTTCCAGAAACTTCCGAAATTATCTTAGCTATTTCATCTCTTTTCTCTAAAGAAGTCCTTATATGATTTTCATATTCTCCACTCTTATACATCTCATCAGCCTTTTTAACAGTTACTGGTATTGAGAGAATTTCAAGTGATTCGAGAAAGGGTTGAAGAAAATGCTCTGAGTAACTTTCATGACATCCTTCAGGATCTGGAATTTCGCTTAAAGGTTTTCCAACATGCTTTTCATAATCCTGTGGGAGAAAAGGATACCTCTTTCTAAGTGGATCAAATGTATCCGCTATATATATTATTTCAGCTTCACCTCCTTTTTCCACTATAGCCTTTCTTATCGCATCAGCTGTAAGCATTTCTCTTAAATTTCCCAGATGTATATGTCCACTTGGTGTTATTCCAGTAGCTATTCTGTGTTTTTTCTGTTTTTTAATTAACTCTTCTGCAATTACATCAGCCCAATGTATATTTTCCATTATAATTAAAAAGTTGGGATGGTTTTAAAAATCTTTCATCATCATGATTGCTTTTTCATTTTTCGCCTAACAAACTGATTCCTACTAGATAAGTTGTTAAGAAAGCTTTCAAAGCTCTCTTCTTCTGGAACTATCTCATAAAGAAAGATTCCAGTTCTCCCAATTTCACGTCTTTTTTCAAGTACTCTCATTCTTTCTTCTATAATCTCAACAGATACTTTCAAAATATCTGCAGCTTCACTCTTATCGATTTCATTCAAAGGAATTTCAAGATGACCATAATTTCTAGGGATTATCAACATTAGCCTTTTATCAACTCCAATACTCCTCAACCCTTTTTTAACCTCTTCAAAAGTTAAAGCACCCCCAAATCTATAAAAGTCAAGTTCTCTATCCTTCATTTTTACTAATGGAAATGATATATTCGCATTTTCTATCACTATCTCTCCCTTTATAGCATAATTCGGTGTAGCTTGAACTATTCTCCTTTCAACTATCTTAAATTCTTGAAGAGCTAATTCAATCCTGTAAGAAGGAATATTATAAGGAATGAATATGTCTACATCACTATCTTTTTTAACATCTCCTCTTGCTATTGAACCATAAATAATACTATCAATTCCATTACTCTTTAAAACTTCCATAATTTTTTTCGCAATCTCTCTTTTCTCCTCTAATATCCTCCATCTCTCAGCATCATAAAAAACTTCACTTCTATTCCCAAAAATTGCTGTTTTTATTTTCATTCTACATCATCATTCTACATTTTCGTCTATCCAATCAAGGAATTTTCTCTCTCCTTCTTCAACATTCAAGGCACAAATACATGGTGTTGTGTAGCTATGAACTTTCTTAACCTCCTCTTTGATTTCTGAAAATTTCTCAGCTCTCGTTTTGGCTATGATCACATACTCCTCATCTTCCTGAATTTCATCGTTCCACCAATAAAGTGAGTTTATTTTCCAGTAATTTATACAAGCTGCAAGCCTCTTTTCGAGTAAAATTTTAGCTATATTTCTCGCTTCCTCTTCATTTGAGGCTGTGATATAAACAAAATAATACATATCACTCTTAATGTTTTGCAGAATATAATGTTTACTTCATTTACCAT
>WAJX01000061.1 GCA_015523665.1 Ferroglobus sp. | reverse complement strand
GGAAGTATATAATGTGTTTAAAAAAGCAGGAATACAGAGGAAAGGACTAATGAGTCTTGTTATTAACCTCTTAATTCTCTCCGGAAGTCTTAAAAAGGAAAAGGTTGAGCGGAAGGTTCTGTATGTCTTTGGATCTAACGAACCAGAAGAGCCTCGTATACCCGACGAGGTAAAGATAAAACACATGGTAATTGTCGAAAAGCAGGATAATTTTGGGAACGTATTTAAAGACGCAGAAGAAGAGGGGACAGCTTAACTCCGGCCACAAACTAAAATCAATAACATTCTATAGACTCGATCTTAACAACCTCTCTTTTACGTGTTAGTTGCTTTATATTCTCAATAAGGTCGGTTAAATCAACTCGATCCTCCCCAATATCTACCACAGAGGTAACGAGAATCTCTACCAGCCTTTTAAGGTCTTTTAGTTCTCTTTCCATATTTGCCAGCTCTTCTCTGTATAGCTTCAATTTCTCTTCCATCTTCTTTTCAATCGGATGTCTGTTGGAAATGCTTAACTGTGGTTCAACCTCTGCATACATCTGCCTTACTTTCTCTAGTGGAGGGATAAGATAAGCCCCGTTATAGGGGATTCTATGACCCATCATAAACTCGACAAGAAGTGGATCAAATCCGTTTAGCCTCAATATTGTGGAGAAAGAGGCTCTTAGTGCATGTGGACGGCATGGGTTCAAATCTATGTTTTCAAGATCCTCCTCCTTAATTAACCCTGCCTTAATGGCTGTTCTTCTTAGCATATTTTGGATATTGTGTGGCCTGATTCGTTCGTACTTTAATTTCTTCGAACCTTCCTTTGCAAAAAGTGGCGAGTTCCAAGTTAATTTTTCACCCTTAGATTCTCTCTCATTCAAGTAAGCCTTTAGAGCCTCTACAGCATCGTGTCCAACAAACGTAAAATATTCAACCTCATCCTTCTGTCTAACGACCTCTACAAGCAATGGAACCTCATCATTTTCAAGACCTCTTTTAACGTCTCCATAGTTTAGACTGCATATTGTGGAGACATCAAACCCACCTTGAAACATAAACAGAATTATCGCTCTATCTCTCAGAGTGGGTGCATGGTCGACTAACAGCTTAACCTCCTTTGGTGTTAAGGTCATCTTTCTGTTCTCTTTTTTTGGTGCTGCTTTAGGAGATTTAATATTGATCAGAAATCCATTACGCTTATAAAATGATCTAATAGCCCCAAAATATGTGCTTGCAAGGGTTTTGGATGCTCCCTTTTTACCGTCTTTCCCGACTGGTTCATATTCTGTAATAAGCCAGTTGTAAAATTCCATAAGCCTCTGTTCAGGTTTCCCTTGTTCTCTCCTTGGCTTTTTTCTGTCTTCTTCTGCCTCATCTATGATCTCTTTTGGGTTCATTCCTGTAAATTCCATGTATAATCGTAATGCAGTAAGATAATATGGGTCTGCTACTCTGCTTTAATTGGGCTAGCCACTTTTTAACTTCATCAAATTCTTCAATGTTCATAATTTGATTTTTATCAATTAATATTTATACTTAACTCCAGATATTAGAAAACAACGTTTAAAAAACTTCCACAGAAGGTTCATAGAGATAGAACACAGTGTGAGTAAATTACATCCAACTAAAATATGCTATGGAAATAAGCTGATCGACCTCAAAAATTGAATTGGTTTATTTCTTTAATCGATTCAGTGTCTTCTTCACATCCAGATTTCTGTTTTGCTTTAAATACTGTTCGAGAAGATGATTTATAAGATCTGGGATACCTACATTATCTTCTTTGAGCTTGGTGAGAAATATTTTCCCAATCCACACTGCTGTTTTACTCTATCCTTTTTATAACAGAAACAATCACTCTTCACAAAAAACTGGTTTTACAGGGTTGAAAAGCTTAAATCATTGGGCTCGAGACAAAACATAGACATTGAAATCGGGATAAAAGATGTGGTGGAATGGTTGTTGAAAACCTCAGCAAATGAATAGTGAAAATATATAAATAAGTTTTTAGAGAAGTTTTAGAAAATTTTTTAAACTATTAAAATTGGCACAGTCAAGAATAACAATAAAAAATAAAAAACCAGAATACAAACCATGCACTCTCCAATAGCCCAGATAATCGAAAAAATCAAAGCTAAAAAGTCTTTCGTCGCAATAAAAAAGATGTTAAGATACTATCAGCCCTATTATACTTCTATGGTCTATCTTTAAGGAAAGCGAGCAAACTGATCTCTCTTTTTCAGAAAATAAGCCATGAATCAATCAGAATCACTATAACTGAATTAAACGAATTCTAAAGCCACCTGAAAGGGAGATAAGAGGATTAATAGCGGTAGATGAAACCAAACTAAAGCTGAAAACAGACAGATCTTTAT
>WAJX01000060.1 GCA_015523665.1 Ferroglobus sp. | reverse complement strand
CCCATATAAAATCTTAAATTTATAGTTAAAAAGAATTTTCATAATTTTATATTATTATTAATTATAATTAAATAATTTTTAAATTATATTATTATTAAAATTAATTAAATTAGTTATTGATTTGATTGTGGATATTATGGTTTAATTTAATGAAGTATCGCATTCATAATTCATAATCTATTTATAATGACCACACCATATAAAAAATATGGCCGTTGAAGTGGTTTATTGGAAGGGAGGGATTGGTGATAAGATAGAATCAAAAAGTTTTGAAGTCTCTACATATGAATATAGAATTGCTCCTTTAACACAATGGAAAACCTTAGTTGCTGACGAAAGTGTAAGGTTATTGAAGAATCAACCTGTAATTGTGAAAATAAAAGATGTGGAAATACCGAAAGATACCATTGTTAGCCCGCTTTCAATTATGCGTCATGCATATGGAGTTGTAATCGATGTTATAAGTAAGGATTTCCTTAAAAGAGTTGAGGAAGAGAAAAAAATAACTCATGCGGTGTTCTTGCCAATTCAAGATGGTAAAATAGAGAAGGGAGATTTGATAGGTGTTTTAAAAGTTCATTTTGTTAAAGTAGGTAGATTAAGAGGATTAATTGGAATATCACCATCGGATATAGTGCTAAAGGAGGAATTAACAACCGTTACGATTACTTATAGAGATGATGGTAATATATTTAGAGATAGGTTAAGAACGAGAGTTTTTGGATACATCAGAAGTCATATAGCAGAATGGGAGCCAGTTATAGCTGATGAAGACGTTGAAGTTTCTAAAGGGGAGTTAACAACGATAAGAGTTAAGGAGATAGAATTGCAGCCATATACGGTTATTACTCCACTTTACATAATGAGACATCCTTTAGGAAGTTTAGTCGATTTAATTCAGCTTGGGCCTCCTAAGAAGGTTGAAGAGGAGAAGAGAATAAACCGAGCAATTTTTATGCCAATTCAAGATGGTAAAATAGAGAAGGGAGATTTGATAGGAGTAATCAATGTGTACTATGTAGCCACGCATGATTTTAAGGCTAAGTTTAGAAAGAGGATTGCTAAAGTTAAGGCCAAGATTGCAGAGCTAAGAAATGGAAAGATAGAAAGAAAGGAGGTAGAAATACCGCCCTTTATATATAGAAGGAAACCAGCTGCGAGATGGGAGATGGTAATCGCTGATGAAGACATAGAGGTTAAGAAGGGAAAAATTGTGCGTATTAGAATTAAACCGATAAAGTTGGAGAAAAATACGATTTTATACCCTTTATATATAATGAGGAATGCTTACGGAACTGTTTTAGACTTAATTCAATCAGGAAAAGTGAGTAAAGTTGAGGAGGAAAAAGAGATAGTTAACGCCATTTTCATACCAGTCTTTGACGGAACTATAAAGAGGGGGCAACTCTTAGGAGTCTTTAATGTTTACAGTGTGGAGGTTAAGCCTTATGAAGTTTTGAGTAAGTGGTTGGAGGAATGGTCTAAACAGATAAGAGAGGCGATCACATCTTAGCGGAGGTGTAAAAAATGATGGTGGAAAGATGCTTAATGGTTATAACTGAGCCAGATATCGGTGAGGCAAGTATTGATACTCTTATAAGATGTAAAGAAATTAAAATCAAAGAAATGCACATGGTATATGCCCCATCTGAAACAATTTTCCCTCCGCTATCTGAGACTGGAGAGTCAATTGTTTTAGCTAAATACAAGATTAAAGCCTTGAAAAACGTTGAAGAATGGTGTGAAAAGATCGAAAATGCTGGTATAGAGGTGAGAGGTGTAGAAATAATATTTGGCGGGGTTATAAATCATGTTTTGAACATCGAAAAGAGTGTAAATCCGCAGTTGATTGTACTCGCTGGAAGAAAATTGAAAAAGTTTTATGGAGAAGATTTGAGGGATATAGTTCATAAATCAGAGGCAGATGTACTCATAAGTAAAGTCGAAAATGTTTTTGATCTATTTGAGAGGGTTATATATCTGCATGTGATTTTTGATAGTGATATCGATAGGTTGAGTGATAAGTTGGTGAACTTGTTCTCAGGAGTGGGAAATATAACTGCTGTACATGTAATCTCTCCAGTTTTACCTCCAGAAGTATCAACGAAAAAAATGAGGGAAGAGAGAAGAGTAGCTGAAAATAACTTAAAGAAGCTTAAGGAATTATTAGTTGAGAAAGGTGTTGGGATGAATTATGAAGTAAGATTTGGATCTCTACCTGATGAGATTCTTGAGGTTATTGAGAAGAATGAGGCAACGGCTTTAATCATAGGTAGTTATAAAAGTGAGAAGAAAGAAATCAGAGAGATCAATGAGATTATAGATCTAGTTGAT
>WAJX01000059.1 GCA_015523665.1 Ferroglobus sp. | reverse complement strand
GGCTCGGAGATGTGTATAAGAGACAGGGAAAATAGACGATGAATTGATAGAAGAGGTTAAAAAGATCGAGTGGATTAACACAAGCAATTACGAACTTTACATCACTAAAGAGCAGTTGTTAAGATTCCTCGAAAAGCATAAAGGTAAAGAGTGCTACTACATATGCTGGTAGCATTTTTTGTCTGGAAATAGAAGTTAATAGTTGTATAGTAATGGAAGTCATTTATAAAGTTCCATGCCTAGTTCTATACATTCTAAACAAATTTTCGAGAAGATAAATGTTAAACAAGTAGAATTTTTACATGAAAGGAGGTAATTGATATGATTGTAGTTTTTTGGCATGTAGCTGGATATGAGTGGCATTTAACAATAAGAGAATTCAGAAGACTTATGAGGACTTTCAGGGAAATAGAAAGAAAAGGACTGGCACACATTCCAGCAAGATACAGATTTTTAATTCCAGTTTGGAGAAGAGAATTAAGAGCAAGAAGACCAGTTCCGAGAGTATTTTCTACGTTTGTACAACTGCATATTGCTATATTAACACAAACAAGACCTTTCGAATTTGGAGCTTTCGAATTTAGACTTGACAGTATGTACTACAGACTCATGTGTGCAGTTATGTTTTATACTGAAAAAGAAAGCTATAAAACACCGAATCCTTTCGCAGATTTTAGAGCGTGGACAATAGTTCCAAAAACAGTTGTTGAAGATGTAAAAACAAGAGAAGCAATACTTACACAACTTGAAATTGAAGCTTGGTACATTCCAGTAATGTTTCACAGTATAAGATTGGCTATAGAAAAAGGTAGTGTAAGCAGGATTACTGATAAGTGTGGTTGGGAATATAAAAAGGAGTTAATTCCGAACGTTAACATAGTTGCGGTGAGAGAAGGATACGAAATAAGAGAGATAGACGGATTATCAGAGATAGATGTAAATGAGGCAAATCTTGCAAAGGAAAGGGTTATAAGAGCTGCAGCATTTTACAGGCATAACGAAAATGAATGGAGAATTCCGAGAATAAAATTCGATGAGTACTTTATAAGAGCTTTTGAAATGCATTTAGAGGAATGTCCAATGATAAAGAGCGATTTCAAAAACATACTTGCATTTAAAAAATTCGTTCATGACAGAATGAAAGAAGCAGCTAGAAATATAGAGATGGGTCACTATGATGAAGCTTCAAGAGTTATTCAATCACCATACGAGTATGTAAGTGTATGTGTAGGATGGTTTGACAGATATTTAGCGGAAGAAATGAAGCTTACTGAAGAAGAAATAGGAGTTGAACTAATGTACGAGATACCTAAAGAATGGAGGGAATGATATGATAATTACGGTTGATATAGACAATTCGGATTGGGAAATTATTAGATCTACAGTTCTTTTGGGACTTGAATACGGATTCAAGCTCTTGAGGATAAGCAAAAGCTACAGTAAAAAGGGATATCATGTAGTTTTCCAGACCCATATAGGAAAGCTTCACAAAATCAATTTTTATCTTGATGCTCCTAAAGAACTTAAAGATCTCGTTTACGAAAGACTAAGGGTTGCAGAAAGTCTTGGAATAAAGGATAAAGTAAGTGTTGCAAGAATTGTTCTTGGAGACGATCCAAACAGGGTTTTGTACGATATAAATAAAGACTATATGCCAAAACAAGTTTTATTTGTCAAATACAGGTGGTGGAAATGAAAGTGGTAGGTTTGGAAGAATTTAAAAAATTAACTAGAAAACCAAGATTTGCAATAAAACTTTATCTGGATAAAAAGTACTGGATACCAGATATGCTTGAATTGATTGATTTGATTGCTGAATGGAAAAAGAAAAGAGTAGAGTACGTTAAAGATAGATTCGACTGTGAAGATTTTGCAAGAGCTTTCAAGTGTTTTATGACCGAGAACGGAATAAATTCTGTTGGATATGTAATAGACTGGTTATCAAGACACAGCTATAACTTAGTTGTATCTGATGAAGTTTACATTTTCGAGCCACAGACTTCAGAGTTAGTAATGCTTAGCAAAAGAAAAATAAAATATTACAGCCTTTTTATGCCTTTAATACTTTATTGAGGTGATTTTATGGAAGTTGAAGAGGAATTGGTCAAACTTGAGGAAGAACTTTATGAAACAGTTGTTAGGTTTGTAAGGAAAAACGAGACAATAATAGATCTGGCTGTTGACATGATTAAAAACATGAATCT
>WAJX01000058.1 GCA_015523665.1 Ferroglobus sp. | reverse complement strand
CAATAAGGATGTGATAAGATCACTATATCAGCATTCTCTAATAACTTCTCCATACAATAAATCAAATTTGGGCTATATTTTATTGTCCCAGGAAACATTATATCATTAACAGCTATTTTAACCTTCTGCTCTATATCCCAAATCAATTTTGACTGATTAAAACTTTGAGGTATTTGAATTTCAATGAAATTATCTTCTATTTTTATACTATTATACCACTGATTATAAGGTAGAGGGGATAAGTAAATTATATTATAAAAGCTGGAAAGGCCTTTTAATAATTTTAAAACTCTATACCTGCCTCCTGATATACAGGGATTTAAAGGAAAAGTACCTAAAACAAGCACATTTTTCCTCTTATGTTTACTCCAAAAATCAATTTCCAGCCATTCAAAAGGTTTTAACAACTCCTTTATTGTAAATTCCCAGTTAATATCTTTAACTTTCTCAAATCCCCTTTCTCCAAAGAGATTAATCAATCCAGGGTTGTTGAACATTTTAGAAATTGCATTAGAAAGTTCACTCACTTCAGGTTTAACTACAAAACCATTAATATTATTTTCCACAAATTCAAGTACACCACCTGAATCCCAGCAGGTTATAACCGGTTTTTTTGATTTAAAGGCTTCAATAGTTACATATCCATAATCTTCTAAATAGGGTGTATAAAGTACTGCTATTGCATTTGCATAAAGCTCAATTAAAATATCATCTTTCACATTTCCTAAAAATTTTATTCTCTCATCAGATAAAGCCAGAGTTTTTAAATAATCATATTGAGCTCCTTCTCCTACAATATATAAAGGAACCTCACCTTGAAATCTCTTATACGCTTCTATTATTAAATCAAATCTCTTTGGGGCATCAAGTCTACCGACTGTTAAAAAATGTTCTCTCTTTCCTTCATAAAAACTATCCAATTTAGGTGGTGGATATAATACTCTGACATTCACTCCTTCTGGAAAATATTCAAGACGATTTCTCACAGTCTTTGATATAGCAAAGAAATAAGCTACTCTATTCGTTGAAAGAGCTTTGTTGTCTAATTTATGAACAATTAAACGCTCCCATATACTTCCTGGCTTATTTATCCGGCTATTTAGATATGTTAGGAAATCTATCCCTCCTTGATAAGTGTCATAAACTCCCCTTAATCTATGACACATATAAACAATATGAGCCTTATGTTTTATATTCCAGGCTGGATATTTTAAGCTTATTACTACATCAAAATGCGATAAATTCAGTCTCCTAAAATCATTATATCCTTTTAATGTTCCAAATAATGTCCTCTCATCTACAGGTATATTTATCAATGTCGCTCTATGAGAAGTATATTTCTCAATGGCTCTCTTTAAACCTTCAGCTAAATTCTCAATACCTCCAATTGTATAAGGTACTGGAGAGGGAATTAATATTGCCACATCCATTAGTTCTCTCTCATAAATTTAATCATTTCTTTAAAATTATTCACCTCATTACAAATTATTTTTTCCACATTTGAAAGTTCAAATAATTCCTTAATATAATACTGCCAATCTTTGTAAATATATATTTTAAGACATCTACTAAGTTGCTCCAAATCCCTTTTTTTCAGCTCATTCAAATCTCTTTCATCTAATTTACTATAAATTGGCAAAATCTCCTCAGTCTTTCCAAGCCATTTTGGGACATATCTTAGTAAAACCAAATGCTTTGGATGTTCCAAATAATAACAAGGGAAACCTAAACTTAATACATAATCAATAACATTACCCATGCTTTCTTTTAAAGATATTAATTTCATTCTTACTAAATTCCACAACAAATCATCCTTGCTACTATGTAAAAAAGGAATTTTAATATATTCTACTTCAAAATTTTCTTTCTTAAAAATGGAGGAATTTTAATAATTGAGACAATTAATCCTAAAAGTCTTTTTGCTTTAGTTAATAACTTTTTCAAAGATTTGACTCATCAACAACCCATACATCCTCAGTCATTGATATTTTTACTTGATAGTGTTGGATTTAAAAAAATTGATATAGAGTATGCTTCAGAAGTTGAGATTGAATTACAACTAAAATTATTGAAAAATGAAATTTTCCCTGAACCAATTAATGAATTAATGATGCACCTAAATAACAATATTAAAAAGATAAATGAATTCCTATACGGATATCAAGATTATTATGTGGTCGCATATAAATAAAAATGAGAAATATTAAAGTGGTAATTTTACAACCACAATTTATTCCACCTGTTGAAG
>WAJX01000057.1 GCA_015523665.1 Ferroglobus sp. | reverse complement strand
CCCTAAGGTCGTTTATAGTCTTTATGACAGTTGACGAAGAGCTTCAGAAATACATCTTAAAGCGGCATCAGAGAAGAGCTACTGCAAAGATCCTAAGAAGAGTCTTAGAAGAAAAGAAAAAGAAAGGCTTAATCTGGCATACACAAGGAGCATACAAGAGTCTCACGATGATAGTCTCTGCTGATGAGTTGAGAAAGATGCCAGAACTTGAGAATCCGACAATATTGGTTGTCGTTGATAGACTTGAATTAGAGCATCAAATCTATCAAAACTTTCAGGCTTATGGATATCCGAATATCGTAAGAGCTGAGAGCAAGAACCACCTGAGGGAATTGCTTGAGGGTGATTATAGAGGACTCATCATTACAACGATTCACAAGTTTGAAGGGATGCCAAAACATATAAACGAAAGAGAAAATATTATCGTGCTTATTGATGAGGCACATAGAAGTCAGGAGGGAGACTTAGGTAATTACATGCGTGGAGCTTTGCCAAATGCATTCTACTTTGGATTTACTGGCACGCCAATAGATAGAACTAAGGTAGGGAGAGGAACATTTATTGCATTTGGTTATCCACCGGATGAGCCTTATCTTGATAAGTACACAATAGATGAATCAATTGAGGAAGGAACAACTGTTCCGCTATATTACACCCTTGCAAAAACAGAGCTTCATGTAGATAAAGAAACACTTGAGGAAGAGTTCTTCAGAGTTGTTGAAGAAGAAAGAATTGCGAGCATCGAAGGGATAAACAATGTCATAGAAAAGGCAGAGAAATTAAAGGCTGTATTAAAAGCAGAAGATAGAATTGACAAGATTGCAAAGCATATAGCAGAACATTATACGAAATTCGTTGAGCCCTTAGGATTTAAAGCCTTTATTGTTGCAGTCGATAGAGAGGGGTGCGCGCTTTACAAGGAAGCGATCAACAAGTATTTACCAGAAGAATACACAAAGGTTGTGTATACAGCAGATTACAAAGACAGCGATCTACTTAAAAAATATCATATCTCCGATGAGGAAGAAAAGAGGATAAGAAAAGACTTCAAGTCCCCTGATAAATTGCCGAAGATTTTGATCGTTACCGAGAAACTTTTGACCGGATACGATGCTCCCATCCTCTATATTATGTATCTTGATAAGCCTTTGAAAGATCATACTTTATTGCAGGCAATAGCAAGGATAAACCGACCCTATGTAGGAAAAAATTGCGGTTTAGTAATGGACTACATAGGAATTTTTGAAAATTTACAGAGGGCCTTGGCCTTTTATTCAAGAGATGTTGAAGCGGGGCTTATTGATTTTGACAAACTAAAAGGGAGATTTAGAGAATTAATGGAAGAAGTGGATACTATTTTAAAAGAAATAGACCTGGAAGATGAAAAAAGAGTTCAAAACATAATCGATTACTTCTTTGAGGAAGAAAAGAGAAAGGAATTTATAAAGATTTTCATGCAGATTCAGGAAATATACGAAATATTATCCCCTGATGAGTTTTTGAGAGATTACATCGAAAAATACAAGTTGCTTGTACAAATCTACGAAATAATATATAAGACCTACAATCCGGAGGCTGAAAAATGGAAAATAAGGAGAGATATTCTAAAGAAGACAGAAAATTTGATAAGAGAAAATGTTGAACTTTTGAACATTGCCGATAATCTTCCTCTTTACAATATAAATGAAGATATCGCATACACCATAAAGTCAGATAAAATTTCCCAAAGGGTAAAAATTGCGGGTCTTTACAGGAGCATAAGAATACATATTGAGAACAAAAGGAAAGAAAGTCCCTATTTAGTTTCTATATCGGAAAAAGTAGAGGAAATAATTTCACAACTTAAAGAGAGGCAGAGGAGTGTTGAGTCCGCCTTAGAGGAACTAACAAAAATAGCAGAAGACATAGCAAGGGCAGATGAAGAACAGAAGAAGTCAGGACTGAGCAAGGAGGAGTTCAGTTATTTCTGGATATTAAGAAGACATGGAGTAGAAAACCCTGAAAAAATTTCTAAGGATATATGCAAAATAATCGCCGAAAATGAACACTGGATATTTAACGAAAATGTAGAGAGGGAGTTACGAAAAGAACTTTACAAATTATTTAGTAATATAAAATTATCCAGTCCACGAGAAGGTACAAAAATTCGTGGTCCAATAGAACCGGGAGACATTTATTTCGTAAGATTGGTCAATGAACTATTAGGAATTGACAGAATATTAAGAGGCGAAGCAAATGAATAAAAAACTGAAACGAGAAGATATCCTAAAGCTATGTGAAAAGTGGAAGAAAGAATTGAGAGTAGAAATAAAACGAGTCCAAATTAGGGAAATGAAAAATAAGTGGGGATCTTGCTCAACAAAAGGTGTACTCACACTTAACAAAGAACTGTTAAAACTCCCGCTTAAATATGC
>WAJX01000056.1 GCA_015523665.1 Ferroglobus sp. | reverse complement strand
TCGCTTGTATCTTCCATCTTTCAACTGGTTTTGTTGGGTCATACCATCTTATTGATCTCCTGTCTCCAATGGCCTTTAATGCGTTTGGTATAGTATTGATTAACTCTTCAGGGGATGGCAATACATCTACAACTGATACCATGCTATCACCACTACATTTTCATTATTAATCGTATATAAGTATTTCTTTCTATTTTGTACTTTTATTTATTTTTTCAGTCCTGGAACGGTGTATCCACTTGCAACTCTATCCCAATCTTTGTCTGTAACTCCTCTTTGTCTGAGTTTATATTTCTGCACTCTCATCGTAGCAGGAGTTAAGAACTGACTCCATTCGCTTTCATCCATGATTTCGATATATCTCGGTATCATGAATCTTGGTAAGACTTTAACTAATCTGTCCATTATCTCTTCTGGAGTTAATTTGTCTTTATATTCTGGTTTGGGAACAATTATGATTTTTATCTCTTCCTCAGCGGCTTTTCCTAAGCCTACTTTTATGCCAACTGCAGCAACTGCTTGAGCTTCAGGAATGGCTTTGCGTACTAACATCTCTAATTCAAATGAGGAGACGTTCTCACCTTTAACTCTGATGTAGTCTTTAAGTCTATCCACGAAATAGAAGTATCCTTCTTCATCCATTTTTCCTAAATCTCCTGTATGGAACCATAGATTTCTGAAAGCCTCAAGACTCTTCTCTGGATCTTTGTAATACCAAGGTAACATGATCCATGGGATTATATTTCTAACAACTATTTCTCCAACGGTATTTGGTGGTAATTCAACATCTGTTTCTGGGTCTACGATTTTAACTTCATATCCTATTGCAGCTTTTCCACATGATCCAGGCTTCCTCTTCTCTATCGGGTTAAATGTGACCATTCCTGTCTCTGTTAAACCATAACCATCTACTATTCTAACGTGGAATCTCTCTTGGAATCCGTAAAATATCTCGGGTTCAGAAGGAGCTGGAGATTGGAGCATAATCCTTAAATTGTGATCTTTGTCTTTTTCACTTGGTGGTTGATTCCATAACCAATATGGCAAAGGACCAAGAGTGTTTGTAGCTGTAGCACCAGTTCTCTTTATCCAGTCCCAATATTGGCTAACGCTAACTCTCTTGTAAATATGAACTCTTGTGCCAAGAACCATTGCTGGATATGTACAAACAACTTGTGCATTAGAGTGATATAACGGGAATGCTGTAAATAACACATCATCCTGCGTAAGCTGTAATGCATTTATATACCCGAAAGCTGTCATGTAATCTCCAGCATGCGTTTTAACTACACCTTTTGGTAATCCAGTAGTTCCAGAAGTAAATATGATTCTTGATGGCATTGTAACTCTAACATCTACATCTGGATTTTTGTCAGAGGAGCCTTTTATGAAATCTTCCCAGCTCAAAACTTCTATATCTGCTCTATCTCCTGTATCTAATTTTGCCTCCCCTTCCTCTGAAAGTACAATAACGTGCTTGAGGTTTGGAAGATCATTAATTATTTCGGAAATTCTTTGTGTTAATGGTGTTGTGTTTGGTCTCGGTTCTTCATCACTAACGAACAAAACTTTAGATTCTACTTTATTGAGCTGATATTTTAGTGGATCTCCAGCTAAATCGAAGTTTATAGGATTTTCAGTTAGTCCAGCTTTTAATATGCCGAACCATATAAATACATGTTCAGCCGAGTTTGTCATGAAAACTGAAACGTTGGTGCTTGGTTGAGCCCATCCTACTCCAACATTTGGTTCTAATCCCAAAGAGAGAAGTGCGTTGGCAACTCTGTTTGCCCATTTGTTAACCTCTGCATATGTGTACATTGGCCCTTCTTCAAACTGTAAATATGGTTTATCGCCCATTTCTTTAGCTCTTTCTTCTAAGATATTTGGTAAACACCTGTTGTTCTCGATTATCTCTTTTTCTAATTCTTTATAATCTATCTTCCAATAGTCGTCATATCTAACCGCCACTTCAAACACCCCAAATTTGTTATTTTTGTTAATTATAATCTAAAATCGTGATCTGATATTTAAACCTTGGGATTTGAAATAACGGTTGTAGGTGGTTTATATTAGAGAAGAATGATCAAAGAGTTAATTTTTCTAATTTAACTTCTTAAACTTAGAACATTTGATCATCTAAATGTTGTTAATATTTATTTTTGTTTTATAGGTTTTTAAATTTAGTTTTGTTATTGTTTTGTTAAGTTTAAAAGTTAAATGACTGCAATTAAATTTACATAAGCTCTTAACCCATATCGCTTGTTAAGAATTGATTGATTGTGTAAATTAATTAATTTAATTAATAATAATTTAATTTTAATAGATATTTAATAAATTTAAATTAAATTTATAAAATATATTATATAATTAAAGAGCATTAGGTTAAGGCTTAGGTGATAAGTAATGCACAAGACGAGTAAAAACTTTATCTAGATACTGTAAAAGTATGATTATGTATGATTTTCCACCGTTTAGACCTCCAAGCGAGGCTAGTAGTTATTTGATAAGAGTTATAAGAGGATGTAATTGGAATAGATGCAAATTTTGTAGGATGTATAAATCAATAAAATTTCAGCTTAGGAGTAAAGAAGAGATAATGAGGGATATTGATGAGATGCATAAGTTCTTTCCACCATCTAATACTGCATTTCTGGGGGATTCTGATCCATTAATTCATCCAGATATTTGCGAGATCATTGCATATTTAAAGAAAAGATATCCAGAGATTAAAAGAATAACAGCTTATGCCAGAGCAAAAAGTATTGCAGAAATGCCAGAGGATAAATTAGAGATGTTGAAGGATGTGGGATTAACGAGAATTCATATGGGATTAGAAAGTGGGAACAATGAAATTTTAGAGCTTGTAAAGAAGGGAGTAACTGATGAGGGGTTGATTAAAGCTGGTAAAAAAGTTGTAAAATTTTTTGAGTTAACTTATTATGTTATGGTTGGATTAGGAGGGATTGAAAAAAGTATAGAACATGTTAGAGATACTGCTAAAGTTATAAACTCTGTAAAACCAACTTTTGTAAGAATTAGAACATTAACGATATTTCCTAATACACCAATGGCTCATCTTAAGGATAAAATAACACCTTTGAATGCCTATCAACAACTTGATGAGTTGCAAATGCTGATAGAAAAAATAAACGTTCCAACGTATTTCACTTGCGATCATGTTTTTAATTACCTCTTTACAAAAGATGGTATTATCTTCACAGGAGTCGATGGTTTTATTCCGGATGAGAAAGATCGGATGCTTAGTGAGTTAGAAAGTGCAAGAAAAATGATCAAATCTCTTGAAAGAACTGGTATACAGGTTTTTACTTGCAATCAGATGTATAATATGGGATTAATCTCTCTTTAAACTTAAAATAAAATTTTGGATTTGTAAAATATTGGTTAAAATTTAAAAAGTTATATGGTTAAAATAATATTATGCTTATCATAGATTTTCATCTTCATCCTTTCTTGTTTGATATCAGCGAAGAGATAATATTGAAAGAAATAGAGAGAGCTAAAGTTTCACATGCAGTTCTATTGACACCAGATTATGAAGTAGGGGATTATGATATACCTGATGTTAAAAAAAAGATAAAAGATCTCACCAATTTTACTGGATGGACGGCTGATAGGGTTATTTATTTCCTTAAAAGGATGGCTATAGAAAGAGAAAGGCAAAAGAGAGAAGAAAGAGTTCTAAAAATGATATCTAACTTTCCAGAGAAGTTTACATGGTTTGGATCTGTAAATCCTAATAGAAGTGAGGAAAAGATATATGAGAAGTTAAAACAATTAAAAAAATGGAATGTAAAAGGATTGAAATTTCTTCCGACGTTTCAAATCTTTGATCCATCGAAATGTGATAACTTTAGAGTAATATGTGAATATTGCGAGAAAAATGATTGGATCATTTTAATGCATACTGGTTGCGATCCTGGACCATTTGAAATACCTGAAATTGCTAAGTTTGCAAATCCGACAAATCTGATACCCATTTTAAATGAATTTGATTTAAAAATTGTACTTGCTCATATAGGTAGTTATAGTGCGTTTCACATGGGAATATGGATGAAAGAAGCACTTGAAATCCTTTACAAGTATGATAACGCGTATGGTGATACATCTGCTGTTAATTGGTTTATATTTAGTGGTAAAAATTTAGTAGATAAAATTAGAAATGTTATTGACAAAATTCTTTTTGGATCAGATTTTCCAGCTGTAGGTGGAAGTAATATTGAGAGGGAAGTGTTGATAGTAAAAGAATCTCCTTATCTAACAGAAGATGAGAAATTAAAAATACTAGGTTTAAACGCTGCGAAATTGTTAAATCTAGTTTTTTAAAATTTTGAAAGTTATTCTTATTTTATATGTATAGGATAAGCAAAAATTATCTAAACTACCAGTAAATTTAAGTATATAAAAATTAAAATTAAAAAGGTGATTTTATGGTTGAGAACAGTTATACTGAAGTTGTACAAAAAGGATTAGAAAAATTGAGATCGCTAGGGGGTGTAGATAGAATAAAAAGATTTTTAGGTGAAATAGGTGGTGCTGAGAGCGGATATACTTGGTTTTATAATCGAGAATTTTTTAAAAAAATACGACTAAAAATGAAACTTTTAGAAGATATTTCGGATTTATCAGAAATAGATACGAGAATAACATTGTTTGGTCAACGACTCGAAATGCCAATAATGAGTGGTGCGATGAGTGGAATGGGTGATTTGGCCCCTAAACCTCTAAAATTGGTTGCAGAAGCGATGAAAGAAATAGGATCAATAGCTTGGATGGGAGCAGGAAGTAAGGATCAACTACTTGAGATGGTTAATACTGGAGCTAATGTAGTAAAAATTACTAAGCCATATAAAGAGAATGAGAAAATAATTGAAGAGTTATCGTTTGCAGAAAAAATTGGAGTAATAGCTGTTGGAATAGATATTGACTATTTTTATGGAGGTAAATTGGGAGATAGACTAATTCTTGGAGGTGTAACAGGGCCAAAAAAGATAAGTGAGTTATCTGAAATAGCTTCTACACTAAATATCCCATTTGTTGTTAAGGGCATTTTAAGTGAGAGTGATGCTAAAAAAGCTTCAAATTTTGCAGATGCCATAGTGGTGTCTAATCATGGTGGTACAGTTTTAGATTATGCAGCACATCCATTAGAAGTTTTGCCAGAAATAGTTAAGGAGATAGAGGGGACAGATATTGCGATACTTGTAGATAGCGGTTTTAGAAGAGGTACAGACGTTTTAAAAGGATTAGCTTTAGGTGCGAAGGGTGTTTTAATGGGATCAACTACATTAGTCGGATTAGCTGCTGATGGAAAAAATGGAATCATCTCCTTATTTTTAGCCATAAATGATGAACTAAAGCGAACTATGGCCATATGTGGTTGTAAAGACATAAATTCAATTTCTAAGGATATTTTAATCTTGGCTTAATTTTAAATGTTATTATTTTTATCTTTTAATTAAATATATATATAATATATTAAATCTTCAGCTCTTTTGGTTTGAATATCTTATCACTAATCGTTGTGAAAATATTTCCACCACAATGCATTATCGGCTTGAATTTTTTGATATCTATTACCCCTTCATTTGTAAATGCTCCTTCTGATGAGTAGGCCGCCAAGACTAAACCTATAAATAAAGTATGATCCCCAGTATTAACTTCTTTTTCAACTTTACATTCTAAGTGAGCAAAGCACTCCTCTATTATTGGAGCTTTAACCTTTTTTGCCGGTTTTTTTGTAAGTTTTATTTCTTTGAATTTATCCAGCTCTTTACCACTATAACTTCCAATAAAATAACTCTCATCTAGTAAATCTATTGGTGGCACATTGACAACAAATTCCTTCGTTTCAGATATCAATGAGTGAGAATAATTTTTTGGAGATACGCTAACCGCAACCATCGGTGGCTCAAAAGAAGTTGGAGTTGACCAAGCTACAGTTATTGCGTTCTCTTTTCCCTCTTTATCACTACATGTTAACAATACGATAGGACGAGGGTGCATCAGTCTAATGACTCTTCTTACATCATCTAATCTCACATCTACTTTTTTCATCAAATGTTTATTTGTGGATACAATATTATAGTTTTCCATGCTTTTAGATTTTGATTTATTTGAATTTATTTTATTATTATTTAATATATTAATAATTCTAATAATTTTATTATTTTGTAAATACACACAAGATTGCTCGCTTTAAAAGGAAAGAATATATATTTAAAAGTTGAAAACTAAAAGTTAGAAAGTTTGGGAGGTGTATGGATGGCCGATAGAGATGTATATGTAATCGGAGTAGGAATGTCAAAATTTGGTAGGTTTAATGGTCAGAAAGGACGTCCAAATATCCCAGTTATTGATTTAGGTGCTGAAGCTGTAGAAGCTGCGATACAGGATGCAGGAATAGATAGGAAAAGAATTGAGTATGCGTACTGTGGCATGGTATTCTCTGGAGCTATGCAAGGTCCAGGGCAATTAGTATTGAGAGATGTGGGGTTATTAGGAATTCCGATTGAAAATGTAAAGAATGCGTGTGCTTCAGGGACTGGTGCTGTACATGAGATATACACTGGTATAAAAAAGGGATTATACGATATCGGCTTAGCTTTTGGAATGGAGAAACTATCTATAATGCGAGGAGCTTTACCTCTCGGAGTTGGTTTTGATCACGAAGCTAGCATGGGTATGGCTATGACAGGAAAATATGCTATGAGAGCTATTAGACACATGCACAAGTATGGGACTACAATAGAACAATTGGCGATGGTTGTTGTTAAAAGTAGGGAAAACGCATCGAAGAATCCTTATGCAATGTTTAGGGATCCAGTAACAGTTGAAGATGTGCTAAATTCAAGGATGATTGCTGATCCATTAACATTGTATCAATGCTGTCCAAACAATGACGGAGCTGCTGCAGCTATCCTAGCGAGTGAAGAAGTGGCTAGGGAATTTGATAATCCAATCAAGATAGAGACAAGTATACTTGTTTCAGGGTTATATCCATCAAAGCCATCCTCTGGAGTTGGAGTAGAGACCTATACATCGCTGATGCGAGCTGTAGAGCTTGCATATAAGAAAGCAGGAATAACAGCAAAAGATATTGACTTTGCTGAAGTACATGATGCCTTCTCTATAGGTGAGTTATTAGCAATGGAAGCTTCAGGATTATGTAAGAAAGGCGAGTCTGGGAAATTAGTTGAGGAAGGAGAAACAAAGATAGATGGGAGCATTCCAGTGAATCCAAGTGGTGGACTTTTATCATGTGGACACCCATTAGGAGCAACCGGTGTTAGACAGGTTGCTGAAGCTGTATGGCAATTGAGAGGAGAAGCTGGAGAGAGACAGATAAAAGATCCAGAGATAGCTCTTACTGAAACCTTGGGTGGTG